>CANGCK010000049.1 GCA_947452295.1 Sphingobacteriia bacterium | reverse complement strand
TTCCGGAGTATATACCAATCCAATTTTTTCATAATACCTGCTACAAAGATGCATTAAATTTAATAGTTACAGTCGCTGCTTTATTACTTCCAGGGTTTCTTTCTTCCAGGTTTTAAATGTGCCGGCTACAATATTTTTCCGTGCTTCTTTTACCAACCACAAATAAAACGACAAATTTTGTATGCTGGCTAGTTGAAGTCCGAGTATTTCTCCTGCTACAAATAAATGCCGGAGATAGGCTTTACTATAATATTGGCTCATTTCGGAAGGCAATCCGGGGTCTATCGGACTAAAATCAGTTGCAAATTTTTTGTTCTTGATATTAATAACCCCCTGTGTGGTAAAAATCATCCCATTTCGGCCATTTCGGGTGGGCATTACACAATCAAACATATCAATGCCTAAATCAATACATTCTAGCAAATTCCATGGTGTTCCTACTCCCATTAAATAACGAGGTTTGTCTGCGGGAAGATTCTCTGCACACAATGCGGTAAATTCATACATCATTTCTTCTGGTTCTCCTACACTGAGTCCGCCGATTGCATTCCCCACCGCATTTTTAGCAGTAATGAATTCGCAAGATGCTTTTCTCAAATCTTTATAAGTACTTCCCTGAACAATTGGAAATAGGTTTTGTGTATAGCCATATTTATCGGGTGTTTCCGCCAATCGTTCAATACATCTGGTAAGCCAGCGATGGGTTAAATCCATGCTTTTTTTGGCATAACCATAATCACTTGGGTAAGGTGGACATTCATCAAATGCCATAATAATATCTGCCCCAATACTCCTTTGTATGTCCATCACCGATTCTGGCGAGAACAAATGTTTACTCCCATCTATATGAGACTGAAAAATAACGCCTTCTTCTTTTATTTTTCGGTTTGCCGCCAAAGAAAATACCTGATACCCCCCACTATCTGTTAAAATAGGCCTGTCCCAACCATTAAATTTATGTAAACCACCGGCCGCTTCAAGCACACCCGTTCCCGGTCGTAAATACAAATGATAGGTATTTCCTAATATAATTTGGGCTTGCACATCTAACTTAAGTTGCTGCTGCATAACCGCTTTTACGCTACCTACCGTTCCTACAGGCATAAAAATAGGTGTTTGAATGGTTCCATGATCGGTCTGGATGGTTCCTGCCCTAGCTGAAGAATCGATTAAAGTTTTTTCAAGAGTAAAAGTTAATGCCGCCATGCCGCAAAAATAGGGCTCTTTGCCTTATTTTTGTGACATGATGATACCTACTATTGTTTGGACAATCTGTTTTGGCATTTTTTGTATGGTAATAGCCATTCAGGTCTTCTATTATTTATATTTCTTTAGCAGATTGGCATCTTATGAAACTGTTACCAGTAAAACACCTGCCAAAAACCCAATATCGGTTATTATTTGTGCAAGGGATGAAGCCCATAATTTGGTAAAGAACCTACCCGGTATTCTGGTACAAGATTATGCTACACCCCATGAAGTATTGGTGGTAAACGATAATTCTACCGACGAAACCAAGTACATAATAGATGAATTTAAACGTTCATTTGACAACTTAACACTTGTAGACCTTACCCAAGAAGCTAAAATGATCAGCGGGAAAAAATTCCCTTTATCTATGGGCATTAAAAGTGCCAAACATGATATTGTTTTATTAACTGATGCAGATTGTATACCGGCTTCTGAATTTTGGATCCAGAAAATGCAGGAAAAATTCAAAGGCAATATTGAAATTGTATTGGGATATGGCGCATATAGAAAAAGATTCGGTTTTTTAAACCTATTGATCCGCTTTGAAACATTCCATACTGCTTTACAATACTTCTCATACGCTTTAGCAGGTATTCCGTATATGGGCGTGGGAAGAAATTTAAGCTACCGTAAAGAGGTTTTTATAAGAAACAAAGGTTTCTCTTCAATTAATCAAATCCCTAGCGGAGACGATGACTTGTTCATCAATAAAGTAGCCAATAAAAGAAATACCGCTATTTGTATAGACCCCGACACTTTTACCATCAGCGAACATAAAAAAACCTGGAACGAGTGGATTACACAGAAATACCGGCACTATACAACCAGTAAGTATTATAAACCCATGCATAAATTTTTATTGGGCTTATATTCATTCACTTTGTTTTTAGTTTATCCAACTTTCTTGGTCAGCCTATTTTTCTTTAACTGGTGGATGTCTATTGGCATTTACTTAATCAGACTTTCCATTCAGGCAGTAATTTATTTAAAATCAATGCGGAAACTAAATGAAGCAGACTTATTTCCGTGGTTTGTATTGCTAGATATTTGGATGTTTATTTATTACATTATTACCTTACCTGCAATATGGAAAGCACCCCGCAAAAGCTGGAATTAATCACCAAATATTTTGCTGATTTTACCGAGCTGCAATTAAAGCAACTTACCCTTCTGGAAGCGCTTTATAAAGAATGGAATGCACAAATAAACGTTATTTCTAGAAAAGACATAGAAAGCATTTATTTACATCATGTATTACATTCTTTAAGTATTGCTGCAATTGCAGAATTTGAACCAGGCATGCATGTTATAGACATTGGCTGTGGAGGAGGATTTCCCGGTGTGCCATTGGCAATATTTTTTCCAGAAGTGAAGTTTCATTTGGTAGATAGTATTGCTAAAAAATTAAAAGTAGTTAATGCTGTATGTGAAGGTGCTGGCATAAAAAATATAACCACTCAACATACTAGAGCAGAGGACATTAAAAATAAAAAGTTCGATTATGCCGTTTCACGAGCTGTTGCTCCTTTAAAAGATTTATTACAGTGGAGTATGCCCTTGTTGAAAAAACAACCAGGTGCTGCGGCCGGCCCAGATTTTCTTCGCAATGGACTTATTTGCTTAAAAGGAGGCGATTTGGCCCAAGAAATTTTTGACAGCAGTGCCAGACCAAAAATGATGCCTATCAATAAAATATTCCCCGAACCTTATTTTGAAGAGAAATTTATTTTGCATGTAGCGAAGTAAAATTCAAAAGAAATAAAGTAAAAATTCAAAAAAAGATCCACGATTATTTTTGAATTTTTACTTTTTACTTTACGCTTTATTACTATAATTTACCCTTTTACTTTTGAATTTTTACTTTTATTCCGGTATCACTAACTTATTATTCGATCTATTTAAATCTGCTAGTCGCAAACTAGGATCAATTTCTATTGATTTTAAATCTTGAATTGAACGAGTGGTGGTGAATTGATACTCTGGATGTGTCCATCTCCACTCTTCATGAACAAATCTTTTTGTTTTGCTTTCTGCTGGTTTGTTGCCGTACATTAAATTCAACGGAATGTAATGCAATTCTTGTGTGCCATCTTTAAACGTTAGCAACACATCAATTGGCATAGGCATTTTACCCATTCTCTTTAGTGTAATGGCTGTATTACCAGCTACCATTGCAATATCCCCCACTGCGTAATCTATGGTTTTAGTGCTATTGATCCAATATTCTTTATACCAATCTAATTCCATACCACTAACTTTTTCTGCACAACGAATAAAATCATTGGGATTAGGATGTTTAAACTTCCATGTATTGTAATAGTCTAATAAGGTTTTGTCGCGCAATGAGTCGCTGATGACATAAGCCAATTGTTCTAAAAACATAGAACCCTTGCTGTACGATGCAACACTATAGGCATAGTTGGTATTATAATGATCGGCATGTGTACTTGCTGGTTCTTCATAACCACTTTTCACTAAGTTGCCATAACTTCTATAATCATCGGCATACCAAAAACCCGGTTCATTTCTTAAGGTTGCCAATACCCTTGTACTTGCATAATCTGTAAAGCCTTCATCTAACCAAGAATACAATGCTTCATTGCTACCCATCATCATTTGGTACCAACTGTGCATCCATTCATGAATAGCGGTACCTATACTGGAGCTTTTTATTAGCGTAGCCATTGGGTATTCCATACCACCATCTCCACCTTGTACAAATGTGTAGGTTTTGTAAGGGTATGCGCCAAATGTTTTCGCCATTATAGGATATGCCAATGCACAGGTGTCGGCCATTTTTTCCCATCTGATATCCGCTTCATTACCTAATTTATACACCACTCTAATAAGTGGACCATTGGCTACTTTTCTGGTAATCATTTTGTACAACGGATCGGCTGCCCACATAAAATCATGCACATTATTTGCCTGCCATTTCCAGGTAATGGTGGGCGTAGCAGGAGGTGTTATTTTAACAGGACCGGCTTCATAGCCATAGCCAATTTGATTGGCATTTAACAAATCGCCACCTGCAGTAACCATATAGTTTTTGTCGATGGTAATTTGAACAGTGTAATCGCCCCATACACCGTAAAATTCGCGAGCTATATAAGGATTGGCATTCCAACCCTGGTAATCATATTCTACCATTTTGGGATACCACTGACTCATACTGTAACGCACCCCTTCCTTGTTATCTCTACCACTTCTTCTAACTTGCAAGGGAACTTGTGCTTCAAAACTCACATCCAATGTAACAGTTGATTTCGGTATGATTCCCTTTGTTAATACTACTTCTAAAATGGTTTCATGCATTATCAACTTTTGTGCAACCCCATTTACTGAAACAGTATGAACTTTCTGGTAGCCAATTTCATCGTCTGTTAATTTACTGATCCTATCTTTTACACGCGCATCCCAATCTAACCCATCATAATCTCTTTTAGGATTGGGTTCACTTAAACGAGTTTTACCCAACTCTCTGCTTCTAACATCCATACTACTATTGGGTTGAAATGCGTTCCAATACATATGAAAAAATACACGTTTTAATGTATCAGATGAATTGTTGGTATACTCTATTTTTTCGGTTCCGTTAAACCTGTTTTTCACAACATCCATATTTATATTGATGTTGTACTTTATTTTTTGCTGCCAACGATCTGCCTGTGCAAAAGCAATGTTGCTTGTGGCTATCAACAAAACAAATAAAATTATTTTAACTCGCATATTTAGGGAATTTTAAAATGGGAAGATATTTATTTCTTAGGAACAACCGGCTACCACTAATACAATTTCTCCTTTTACCGACTTAGATTTAAAATATTCAGCCACTTCTTGCAAAGTGCCTCTCTTGTTTTCTTCATATATTTTGGTGAGTTCTCTGCTTACGCAACAAACTCTCTCCGCACCAAAATAAGTGCTCAGTTCTTCCAAGGTTTTCACCAATCGCATTGGGCTCTCATAAAAAATCATGGTACGTTCTTCGGTTGCCAATTGTTTCAATAAGGTTTGTCTCCCTTTTTTTAAGGGTAAAAATCCTTCAAATACAAATCGATTGGTGGGTATTCCACTGTTTACCAACGCAGGCACAAATGCTGCTGCTCCCGGCAAACATTCTACTTTAATATGTTGTTTGATGCACTCACGCACCAACAAAAAAGCGGGATCGGAAATACCAGGAGTACCGGCATCGGTTATTAAGGCCATTTTCTTTCCAGCCAACAACTGTTCGGCAAGATGAGTCACCACTTTGTGCTCATTGTGTTGATGATAAGGAGTTAAGGGCTTTACAATTTGATAGTGCTGCAAAAATTTGGAGGAAGTGCGGGTATCCTCACACAAAATCAAATCTACTTGTTGCAACACTTCTAAAGCCCTAAGTGTTACATCTTTTAAATTCCCCAATGGGGTTGGAACTAAATATAGCAATGGATTATAGTATTGTTATCTCATAAGATTCCATCACCTGATTGGCCAACAATTGTTTGCTGGCAGAATCGGCAATAGCTTTTGCTGCTTCTGCCGAATCGGCTTCTACGGCCATGGTGATATTCTTACCTACTCTTACGTCTTTTACGGAATGAATGCCCAAATTCTCTAATCCACCCAATACTGCTTTTCCTTGTGGGTCTAATAAATCCTTCAACGGCATTACTGTAATTTGAACATTAAATATCATAATTCAACTTGTTTGAATGCCAAAGATAGAATTACATACGCAAAAAAACCTACTGAAACTGCTAACCAGCCAAAAACAATTGCCGTAATGGTGCTTATTACTGCAATAATGATAAAAGGAAGCATTTTTTTCACAGTAAATTCTTTGAATTTTAACGCCAACATTGGTAACGTAGAAACCATTAAGTAGCAGGCTATAACAATCATGGCATACCATAACCACTTATTCATCAATAATTTTAATATCCATACATCCTGTGCATACCAATACACCATAGGAAATGAGGCAAACAACAGTCCTACTGCAGGAATGGGTACACCTTTAAAGCCATATTGCTGCGTGTTGTCTATATTGAATCTTGCCAACCGATAGGCTCCTGCACAGGGAATCACCAATGCCGGCAATAACCAAATAATGGAAGCGTCGAGACCATCGGGAACTTGCGCAAAGCTCAATCTCAAAAATTGAAACACAATCAATCCTGGTGCTACACCAAAACTCACCACATCGGCCAAAGAATCGAGTTGCTTACCCATTTCAGAAGGCACATTCAATAATCGGGCAATAAATCCATCAAAAAAATCAACTACAGCTGCCGCAATTATCAACCAACTAGCCCACATCATTCTTTCAGGTATCGAAACTAAATTCTCGCCTTCAATATTTACAGTAATGGTTAAACCAGGCTGCAAAATGTAGACAATTGCCAACGAACCGAGCAGCAAATTTAACAGGGTAATTATATTGGGAATCTCTTTTTTCATTGAATTTCTTAATTAAGCATCACGTAAGAAGACGCCAGCATGTCGTCTCTACTTTTGAATTTTGAATTTTGAATTTTTACTTTTCATCAACGATTCTATCTCTTCCACCGTTATAGGGATATTCTTCATCAAATCTATATTTCCCCCTTTTGTAATCCATACATTATTCTCAATGCGGATACCCATTTGCTCTTCTTCAATATAAATTCCTGGTTCTATGGTAAATAGCATCCCCGGCTTAATTGGTGCCGTTCTTGTTCCTAAATCATGTACATCTATACCCAAATGATGCGAAATGCCATGGTATAAGTATTTTCTATAAGCCCTGTTTTCCGGATCTTCATTTTTAACATCCGACTTATTCAGTAATCCAATTTTTAGGAATTGTTGCGTTGCCTCTTCCCCTACTTTTTCAGTATAATCTACTATTGAAATACCTGGTTTTAATATTTTCTTAGCATAATTGTGCAAATGTAAACAAGCATTGTACACTGTTTTTTGTCGAGCGGTGAATTTTCCATTTACCGGAATTGTTCTGGTTAAATCGGCATTATATCCGCCGTATTCTGCACCAAAATCCATCAAAATTAACTCACCATCCTTGCAAATTCCGTTATTAGATACATAATGCAATGTTCTGGCATTGTCGCCACTAGCAATAATACTTCCATATGCCGGTCCGGTTGCACGCTGACTTAAAAAGCTATGCCATATTTCTGCTTCTATTTCATATTCTGCAACACCAGGCTGAATAAATGTTAATAGTCTTCTGAATGTATTTTCGGTGATATCAATGGCTTTTTGTACCACTTCTATTTCTTCTTTTGTTTTTATACCGCGCAACGCTTTCATGATTTTTGCTGCGCGCTGATATTGATGCAATGGATAAGTCTGCTTCATTTCATCTATAAACCGATATTCTCTACTCCTTACCATTGATGCTTTTCGGTCATTTTCATTGCTGTCTAAATATATGGTATCCGCCAAATGAATCCAGCCTTGTAACAAAGCATCAAGTGTGTCTAACCATACTATGGTTTTAATACCTGAAATAGCGGTTGCCTCATGTGCACGCAACCTTTTACCATCCCACTTTTCTTTTAAAGCATTGGGTCTTACCAATACCAACACTTCACGGTATTTTGGATCTGGACAATCAGGAAATAATACCACCATCGAATCTTCTTGCACTATTCCACTCAGCCAAAATAAATCACTGTTTTGCTTGAATCCGTGAATTGCATCGCCATTACTTGGCCATTCGTCATTGCTTACAAATACAGCTATACTGTTGGGTAGCATATCGGCTACAAAACGTTTACGATTTTTTATGAAGATGGATGCATCCAGTGGTAAATATTTCATATGATTTATTTTTTCCTTTTGAATTACGCCTTTTGACTTTTGAATTTTGACTTTTGACTTTTGACTTTTGACTTTTGACTTCTCTCGCAAGATAGAAAGAATACAGCAATTAGTTACAGGTAACTCAAGAAGAAATAAATACTAAAAACTAACGGAAGGACATTTTACAGATCTGCCCGATGAATTGCTGAATAGCCCATGTTTTACAATTGATAATTCATACGCACCTCTCGACCCATTGAGGTTTTTTAATGTAGATATGGTTGCATCATAATTAATTGTAATGGCAATGTCATTTTTCTGAAATCCTATTAGGGGAATTGCTGCATCATTGCTTCTGTAATACAAGCCCCAAATCATCTGTTGATTTCCATTACCTCCAAGATCTCTTCGAGCATTTAATCCTAGCAATACCTCTTTTGCATTGCCCATTTTGCTGATGTAAATATTGGGATTGAGGATCCATTCATCCAATATTTTTATGCTTGCATTGGCAAAATAGGTGAAGCGCATATTCAACTGACTGTTTGATACAGATGGCGCAAAGAAACTTTCAGATGGCCTATTTACATGCATTACACTTGCGCCAATATTAAAATAGGCATTATCGGATGCAAACAAAGCATAGTTTAATCCTGCCTGCAAATCGAAATAGCCTGTTTGACTATATGCAAATGGTTCGTTAGGAGGAATAGATACATCAAAAAACTGGCCATTCCACTGGTTATCGAAACTTAGTTTGGTATAATCTACTCGCTTTGCAACCAAACCACCCGACAAGCCAGCACTCAATAAGCTATTATTGCCAATCATTTGATGATACGCAACAGAAAGATAGCCGCCTGTTGACTGAAGATTACCCGATCCAGCAACGTCTTTGATAATTGAACCACCAATACCCATCCACCCATTTTCAAACCGATCTTTAAACAGTTTGGTATCTAACCAAATACTCATTGTTTTATAAGGTATGCCCACCGAAGCCCACTGGTTACGGTAATTGCCGCCTACTCGGTAATCATAATCGGGATTAAAACCGGTATTTGCCGGATTCACCAATAGCGGTGCATTATAGTATTGTGAAAAATTTAAATCCTGCGCTTGAATAATAGAACACCTACCAATAATAATCATCAGTATTAGTAATATTAATTGTTTGTTGTTCAATATGTATATATGCTTATTAGTCATATTCTATCTCAATAATGTAATGTCACCTTTTTTTGTTGCAACCACTTTATCCGAAAACTCAACTTCTAAAGTATACTGATACACATCTTGGGGTTGTAACTGTCCGTTATAATATCCGTTCCATCCTTCATTTACACTTGTTCCTAAATACACCAAGGCACCCCATCTATTGTATATGCGCCAGGTCATTTTAGTAATTCCAAACCCTTTTACATAAATCAAATCATTTACGCCATCTGCATTGGGTGTAAAAGCATTGGGCACATCAAACAAAGGCTTCACGTCCGCTGCTATAGATACACTGGTTTTATTGGAGCAACCTACGGCATTAATGGCAGTTAAAGAAGTTTCAAAAGTACCGGACGTAGGAAAAGCATGTTTTACAATTGTATCTTTTTTGGTCGTATAAAAACTGCTACCATCACCAAAGTCCCATAAATATTTAACGGCTAACAAAGATGCATTGGTGAATTCGAACAATTGATTAGGAGCAGCAATTTTAGGCGTATAATCCATTAATGCTAGTGGTATAGCACTAACTACTGCAATGCCGCTAATTGTTTTGGTTTTCACCGGATCACAAACATTGTTATCGGTTACTTTTAGTGTAATCGTAAACTTACCCGAATTGCTGTAAACATGAATAGGGTTTGCCTCATTGCTGGTAGCGCCATCACCAAAATTCCATTCAAATTGCTGCCCCCCCTTTCCTGTATATGTAAAGTGCGTAGGCAAGCTATTACAAACTGTGTCGGCAATAAAGGAAGGGAGTAACGTGTTTGCAACAAAAAACAATGAATCTTTATAATCATTTTGGTTGCAGAACTGTGGATCTTTTAGCGTAAGCCTTACTTTAAAAGTACCTTCTCCCGGAAAACTATGTTGCACCGAACTGTTATCGGTTGTTACAACTGAAGATCCGTCACCAAAATCCCACTCAAAAGAATTTGGCGCAAAGGATCCACCAGAGGCAGGCAATTGCGTAGTATTGGTAAACTGAAACAATTTTGCACTGCAATCAATTACACTATGGGTAAAGCTAATAGCAGAAATGGAATTGTTTTGTGCACTTATATTTATGTATGAAGTGTCTCTCTCGTTACAAGTATTCAAATCTTCCGAAATAAGTCGCGCACGATAATTCCCTGCAACCGTATAAACATGACTATTTGTTGTTACGGTTGTTACATCATCATCAGTGCCATCGCCATCAAAATCCCAATAAAATTTCTTTCCCTGGCTTTTAATGGCAATAGTATCTTCAAAATTTACTGTTAAGGGTACACAGCCAACAGAGTCATTCACCACACCATTAATTGAAGGTCTGATACCGGAAGCAACACCCGCCTTATTAAAATCAAATCGAATAGAAAACATATTGCATTCGCTATTACCCCTACGAGATGCCCAAGCATTGGCTGTACCCACGAGTTGGTTTCTAATATTGGGGCTACTTCTGTTAGAACAAGAACAAAAAGTTTGGTAGATGGCTCCGCTTGGATCAAATCGGCTGGTACCACCATCTACGTGATCGGCAAAGCCTCCATCCTGACCAAAAAAAGTTGAATACAAATTGTCTTTACAGTCTTTACTAAAAACCAAGAAATAAAAATCTCCTGCGTCATTATTGGCTTGCTTTTGGTAAGCATCTGCCGAAACGGGTAATCCCACAATTGTACTGTAAGAATAGCCTCTGTAATTAAATCCAAGACCTCCCCAACCTGCTATGTAGATATTCTGACACCGATCTACCAGGAATGCAGTTAACGACAAACTAGGCTTCACTACATTGGCATCACCATTGCCAAAATTGGTTAAGAAAATGGTTTGAGAAAGATCGGCGCTTAATTTCGCTACAAAATGCTTTCCACTTGCCTGATTTGGATACTTTGTATCGAATGGTGAATTAACAGGTGGAAATACACCTGTGGTGGTACCCATTACATACGGGAATCCGAATTTATCGAATTGAATACCAAAAAGAACATCTATACCAGCAGTTCCAAAATAAGTCGTTTTAATAACTTGCGAGAAGTCGCTTTTTATGCTAGTGATAAAACCGTCTAAAGCACCTTGATTAGTTGGATAAACTACATTGGAATGATCTCCTCCTAAATTATTGCTAGCTGTTATGCCTGCCACATATATATCACCTGTAAATGGATGTGTATTTAATACAAAAGCAGCATCATCATCATTACCACCAATAAAAGAGCTATTCAATACAGCATCCAGTGTAGGGTTCATTTTCAAGAGTACACCATCCTGGTTGTTTGCCATTGATGGACTTCCGTGCGCAGTTTGAAAAGCATTTACAATTGGGAAATTGGCCGACTGGGTAACAGATGCCAATAATATATTTTGGTCTTTATCAAGTATTACCTCAGTACGAGCATCATCGCCATAATTTCTTCTGGTAGATGTTTGGCCTCGCTCATCTTCATAATTAGCGCCAATATTCACGCCATCGTTTTCTGATCCCCCAATAACAACAGAACCTACAATAGTTGATCCTGTAGTATTTAATTTGGTTAATACAATGTCATATTTCCCGCCACTTCCCATTTTTTTCAACAACCCTTTAGTAGGATAGTTGGTAGAGGATGTTCTTCCTGCAATAATCAAATTCCCTATTTTATCTGCCACTAAACTATGGGGTTGTTCATTTCCATTGCCGCCAATATAAGTTGCATAAGCTCTAGAATTAGTAGCCGATACATCGTACTTCATGATAACAATATCATACCCCCCTCCAAAAGTAGACCCATTGGTTGTAGGGAAGCCAGAGGAAAAAACAATTCCACCGGTATACATATTACCCATTGCATCGTATGTGGCGGTAAAACCCCAGTTGTCGGGCTGACTACCTGAAAATGAGGCATAAACAGGACTAGGGTCTATTACCAAAGTGCCAGATTTATCATACGGTTCGTTAATATTAAATCCTACAAAATTGCCCTTTACGTAGTAATTACACCCTAACTCCTTTTTGCTATCCTTACTTACCACATATGTTGCTGGGATGGTTTCTTGGTGAAGCGCAACAGGTGTTTGAATTTGCAATGCGTTGTTTTTGATTTTTAATTTATCAATACCGCCAAAATGCAATATAAACTGCTCGGGGTTACCGCCGGGATGTACAATTATATCGTATTTAAGATTCCCGTTCGTGGTATAAAAACGAACGTCGATATTGGGATAAACATTTTTATAGGTGAGCGCTTGGTATATTTTACAGTTACTGCCCCATTTGGTAGTATCATTTCCAATAAAATAATTGTTACTGGTTGGCAATGCTTTTTCCGGAACTATATTTGGATCAGAATTGGCATTGAAGAAATTAACTTCATATACATGTGAACGAACTGATGCGTTGGCATTGTTATTTAAATGAGTAGTAATAGTTTGCTGTTCACCAGCATTTGCAGCAAGTGCTTTATTATTATGCTGATGCAATAATTCGGTAACACGTGTTAAGTCATCGGGGCTGTTTTGCAAAACCCGGTAACCATTTTTTTGAAAAGCAATAGCGCCCCCTTTGAATTCTGCTTTAAACAAAATAGCCGCATCCCACTGGCCTTTGTTTTCAATAAAGTTCAAATAGCCTTGCGCATTTATTCCAACACAAATTGTTAGGAAAAAAAAACTAAATATGACCCTATTTACCAACATTGTACCTTTTTTACACGTTTAAGAAATTTTACTCCATCCATTTTTCATTTGTTGCGATTGCATGAAATTTTTCAATGGCTCATTTTCTGGTTTTTCTAGGTATAGGTCGTCTTCAACAAGGGAAACAGCTTTTTGTTTTGCCAGTTCCAATATGCTTTTATCATTTAGAATACTAGCCAATTTAAAATTCAATGCCCCGCTTTGCTTAGTTCCTTCTATTTCGCCCGGCCCACGCATTGCTAAGTCTTTCTCTGCTATTTTAAATCCGTCATTGGTAGCACACATTATATTGATACGTTCTTTGGCTTCTTTGCTGGCTTTACTACCTGTTAATAAAATGCAAAAACTTTTTTCACTGCCTCGTCCCACCCTTCCACGTAGCTGGTGCAATTGCGACAATCCAAATTTTTCGGCGCTTTCAATCACCATTACCGAGGCATTGGGCACATTAACTCCTACTTCAATCACCGTAGTTGCTACCATAATTTGGGTATCTCCATTTACAAAACGTTGCATATTGGTTTCTTTTTGCTCTGCTGGCTGTTTTCCATGTACCATACTGATCCTGTATTTTGGCTCCGGAAAAAAGCTTTTCACTTGTTCATATCCCTGCATCAAATCTTCATAACTCAATTTTTCACTTTCTTCAATCAAAGGATAGATAAAATAAACCTGCCTGCCTTTGTCGATCTCTTCTTTTACAAATCCCATTACATTGGCTCTGGCCATTTCATTTCGTTGAACGGTTGTAATGGGCTTTCTACCGGGGGGTAACTCATCCATTATACTATATTCCAAATCGCCATAAGCTGTCATAGCCAATGTTCTTGGTATAGGTGTTGCCGTCATTACCAATACATGTGGTGGGATGGCCGCTTTTTCCCACAAACGAGCTCTTTGTGCAACACCAAAACGATGTTGTTCATCTACAATTACCAAACCAAGCGCTTTAAACTTTACCACCTCTTCAATTACGGCATGTGTACCTACTATAAAGTGAATAGTGTGTTCTATTAACCCTTTTAAAATACGTTTTCTTTCGGCTGCTTTTACACTACCCGTAAGCAATGCAATTTCCAGCGGCATATCTTTCAACAGCTCTTTTAACCCATGATAATGTTGTTGTGCTAAAATTTCGGTTGGCGCCATCAAACAACTTTGAAATCCATTATCGGCGGCTAATAACATACTTAATAACGCTACCATTGTTTTTCCACTGCCTACATCTCCCTGCAATAACCGATTCATTTGTCTGCCTTTGGCTGTATCATTCCTTATTTCTTTAAGTACCCTTTTTTGCGCACCGGTGAGTGTAAATGGCAAATAATTATTATAGAAATCGGTGAAATGTGGGCCTACTTTTCCAAATACTACGCCCCTACTTACTACATTTCTTTGTACCCGTACCAACTGCAACCTGATTTGTGCAACAAAAAACTCTTCGAATTTCAAACGCTCTAAGGCTTTTGAATATACCATTTCTGACGTTGGAAAATGGATGCCTGCAAAAGCTTCATACCTCGAAAATAATTTTAGTGATTTAATAAGGTGATCGGGTAAATTTTCGGGAATATCTTTTGGTTGAAGCAGCGTTAACAAGGTTTGGGTAAGTTTAGCCAATTGCCGGCCATTTAATGCCCTGGCTTTTAACTTTTCGGTGGAAGGATATACCGGTTCTAAAAATGCTTTTCCGCCTGCCTTAGCAGGAACAAATACTTCTATTTCGGGATGTACAATTTGGGGTTTATTGTTAAAGAACCCTGTTTTGCCAAAAACAAGGTAATCGGACCCAATGTGCAAGTTCTTTTCCATCCAACTCCCGCCCTGAAACCAGGTCAATTCCATCATCCCTGTTTTATCTTTGATTTGTGCTACCAGGCGCTTTGCCCTTCCAACACCTACCATCTCATAATGCATCAACCTACCTACCACCTGAATATAGTCGGTAAACCCATTCACTTCTCCAATCAATCCAATTTTAGTTTTATCAATATGCCTTAAAGGAAAATGGTTCAACAGATCACCAAAAGTAAAAATTTCAAGTTCCTTTTTAAGCAAATCTGCACGCAATGGACCAACCCCTTTAAGGTATTCGATGGGTGAAGCAAGTATATTTTGTGTGGTACTTATGGCTATTTAATTTTATTTCGAACTGCCAATTTCCGATTTCTTTTCGAGACTTTATCAAATCCTTAAAATGGAATTCAATTTTTGTATCTTCGCATGATATGCAAAAAGAGGTTGTTGTTAGCGGTATTCGCCCTACGGGGTTTCTTCATTTGGGAAATTATTTTGGTGCCATGCGCAATTATGTTCGCATGCAAAATGATTATGATTGTTATTTTTTTGTGGCCAACTGGCACAGTTTAACCACACATCCAGATACAAAAGAACTGAAAAATAGCGTCCACAGAGTTATCGCCGAAAATATTGCTTGCGGACTAGATCCCGAAAAAGTGGCTTTGTATGTACAGAGTGATGTGCCTGAAATTGCAGAACTGTATTTGTATTTAAATATGTTGTCGTATAAAGGTGAATTGGAAAAGACCGCCACTTTTAAAGACAAAGTTCGCTTACAGCCCGAAAATGTAAATGCTGGATTACTCACTTATCCTGTATTAATGGCTGCCGATGTGATTATACAGCGCGCTGTTAAAGTTCCGGTAGGTAAAGACCAGGAACAACACCTGGAAATGGCGCGCAATTTTGCGGAAAGATTTAATCACCGATACGGCGAGGTTTTACCACTTCCATATGCTTTTAATTATGGCGATGAGCTGATAAAAATTATGAGTTTAGATGGTAATGGTAAAATGAGTAAAAGTGAAAATCAGCTGGCTACCATATTTTTAGCTGATGACAATGACAGCATTCGCAAAAAAATCATGAAAGCTAAAACCGATGGTGGTCCTGCAGAACCTAATTCTACCAAACCCGACTATATTCAGAACTTGTTTACGCTAATGAAACAGGTTAGCACAACAGATACCCTCCAAAAATTTGAAGCAGATTTTAATGCCAGCAGTACCGGAAATTGCATCATCCGCTATGGCGATATGAAAAAACAATTGGCAGAAGATATGGTTCAATTTATTGATCCCATCCGAGAAAAAGCAGCAGATATACAAAACAACCAAGAACTTTTGCATAAACTGATAAAAATGGGCGCAGAAAAAGCAAGAATGAGGGCTTCAGAAACATTAAAAATAGTAAGAGAAGCTATTGGATTGAATTATTAATCTTTTTTTAATCAAATTCAAATTAGATTTATTAAGTTGCACAGCTTAAATCAGCAAAACAGAGATGGCAAAACCTAAAAAACCAAAACACGTAGCAATAGCCGGTAACATTGGCGCAGGTAAAACAACCCTCACAGAAATGCTGAGTAAACATTATCGCTGGATACCCCAGTTCGAAAATGTAGATACCAATCCTTATCTGATGGATTTCTATGAAGATATGCCCCGTTGGAGTTTTAATCTGCAAATATTTTTCCTGAACAGCAGGCTTAATCAATTATTAGACATTCAACATGGTACAGAAACTGTAATTCAAGACCGTACCATTTATGAAGATGCCAATATTTTTGCGCCCAATTTGCACGAAATGGGACTAATGAGCAAAAGAGATTTTGACAATTACTACCAATTTTTTCAAACGCTTAAAACAATGGTGCAGCCGCCCGATTTATTGATTTACTTGAAAGCGTCTGTTCCAACATTGGTATCACAAATTCAAAAAAGAGGAAGAGAATACGAAGAAAATATTCGCCTGGATTATCTTAAAAAACTCAATGAATTTTACAACAAATGGATTGATGGATACAAAGAAGGTCCTTTGTTGGTAATTGATTGCGATAAAAATAAATTTGCTGAAAATGAAGAGCATTTTGGGGAGATTTTAGGCAAGGTAGATGGTATGTTATTCGGCTTATTTTAAACTAGACTTTCTAAATTAAATTATGGATTACAACGAACTGGTCAATAATCATTCAAGCGAGGTAATAGAACGGGTAGTTACGTATATTGTAAATAATAACCCGGTAGAAGTGCTCTTTAATTTTGAGGATGATGATCAATGGGCGATTATTTCTATGCACCAATATGAAGAAGATTTAGAAATCTCTATCAGGCTGCATGTTGACGGCAGTTTTGATTTGTACCTAGGATATTACGACGACGAAGATGATTTTCATGAATTGGTAAAACCATTAACAGAAGAGGAAGTATTGCAACTGCCGGAGGGATTAAAAAAAGTGATGAAAAAAGTAGTGGAAGACGAAAAGGGGATGCGTTTATCGGGCGCATTGTTGGGGAAGTAAATACCAGTTCAACATACCGAATGAAACAATTATTTTACTATTTATTTACGGGCTATCAAATTTAAAAAATTGAATTTGATAGCCCGTTTCTTGTATACTATCTAAAAAAAATGTTCCATTTGATGTAAAATTGTTAAATAATCAAAGGTTTCACTGATTTTCTAACAATTTATGGTGCCTAGCAAGTAATTTTGCCAAAATTTAATTTTATGGCCGGGGCTACTGCAAATGGATTAATCACTCCAGAAAATTTTGAGCAATTCAAACAAATTGTTGGTGAACAATATGTTTTGGCCGATGCCGACAATCTTCAACATTATGGGCACGATGAAACAGAACATTTGCAGTATTATCCAGAAGTAGTGTTAAAACCGCAATCAACCGACGAAGTGGCGGCTATTATGCGTATTTGCAATACCCATAAAATACCTGTAACACCCCGTGGAGCAGGTACTGGGCTAAGTGGTGGCGCATTGCCGCATTTAGGAGGTGTATTGCTTTCTACCGAACGCCTTAATAAAATCATTCAAATAGATGAACGCAATTTGCAAGTAATAACCGAGCCAGGTGTTATTACCGAAGAACTTCAAAATGCAGTGAAAGAAAAAGGCTTATTCTACCCACCCGATCCCAGCAGTAGGGGTAGTTGTTTTATTGGTGGCAATATTTCTGAAAACAGTGGTGGCCCTAAAGCTGTAAAATATGGTGTGGTAAAAGATTATGTACTGAATTTAGAAGTTGTTTTACCTTCCGGTGAAGTTATTTGGACGGGAGCCAACGTATTAAAAAACTCTACAGGTTACAATCTTACTCAATTACTGGTGGGGAGTGAAGGTACTTTAGGTATTGTAACCAAAATTGTATTGAAGCTCATACCGCATCCCAAATACGATTTGTTAATGTTGGTGCCATTTGCTTCGCTTGATAATGCAAGTGCTGCAGTAAGCGCAATCTTCAGGGCGGGTTTTGTACCTAGTGCGCTAGAACTGGTAGAAATTGATGCGCTGAAAATTGTAAGTAAAATGGTAGACAGCACTGCTGTACCAGTAAACGATGATATAGCAGCCCATTTAATTATTGAAGTTGACGGAAATAATATGGATGTGCTAATGGGCGAAATGGAAGCCATTGCTGAATTGTTGGCACAATTTGATGCGGGTGAAGTATTTTTTGCAGATGACGCCCAACAAAAAGCCGAATTGTGGAAACTACGTCGAAGAGTAGCCGAAGCTGTAAAAACCAGCGGTTATACCATTGAAGAAGATACAGTTGTACCAAGAGCCGAATTGCCAGCATTAATTAAAGGCGTAAAAGAATTAGGCAAGCAATATGGCTTTCATGCTGTTTGTTATGGCCATGCTGGAGATGGTAACTTGCACATACGCATCAATCATCCTACTATAAAAAATAGTCATGGTAGCGAAGAAATGACTACAGCGTTAAGAGCACTATTTGAACTGGTAAAAAGCTTGGGAGGTACCATCAGCGGAGAACATGGAATTGGCTTAATACAAAAGCCCTACATGAAAACCGTTTTCAAAGATGCCAACCTATACCTGATGCGTGAAATTAAAAAGGCATTCGATCCTAATAATATTTTAAATGCAGGTAAAATTTTTGACCTGAAAGATTAATTATTCTGGCGTTTATTTTTTTTACCGAAGGGGATGCACTTTATCAACATTTAGGCTCTTATGCATACCACGTAATTAATAATATCATGTGCTTAATATTATTAAGTCGTATCATAAATTTACATCATTTGTTACCAACAAAATTAGTAAAATGAAAAAAACATTATTGATCACTTTAGTACTTATCATTTTTTCAACTACTGCTTTTGCGCAAGAACAAGCTATTTCACCAAAAGGCTTCAATAGAAACAATGTATTTGTAGGCTCAAGTGTAAACCTAGGCTTATCTAATGCTTTTTTTAATATTGGCGTAAACCCTGAAATTGGGTACAGTTTCAATAATTGGCTAGACGCGGGCGTATTGGTAAACCTTAATTATTACGCACAAAGCAATGCAACGTATAAAGATAAAAACTTCAACTACGGAGGAGGGGGATTTATAAGAATATGGCCGGTTAATTTTCTTCATTTACAAATTCAGCCAGAATACAATTGGATCAACAATACCCGTTCATATAGCAATAATAATCAATCAGCCAAATTCAATTTAAATGCGCCTAGTTTTTTAGCCGGTATAGGCTATGGCAGCAAACAAATTGGCAGTCGCTTTTCTCATTTTACCATTATGATTGATTTAATGCAAGAATTCAACTCGCCTTACAGAGATCAATATGGCGATCCTCAGCCGGTATTTAGAGGTGGTTTTGGTATCTACCTCAACCCAAAGCGGAAATAACTTCAGCAGCAGACGAACAAACTATCAATCTTTCTTGCCAATTTTCATACAAAAAGCCTTGTTGCTGCATTGTATGAATATGTGCAATTAAATGATCGTAATAGTGATTGCAGTTAAGTAAAATGATTTTTTTGTTGTGGATTTGTAATGTATTCCAGGTAAGCATTTCAAACATTTCATCTAATGTTCCGTTACCGCCAGGTAATACTACAGCAGCATCACATAACTCGTACATTAATTTTTTTCGGGTATGCATATCCGATACTATTCGCAAGTCGGTAATCCCTTCATGCTGGTGCTCCCACTCTAACAAAATTTCCGGTATTATACCAATTACTTTACCCAACCCTGTCATCACTGCATCTGCAATTGTGCCCATCAGGCCTTTATTGCCGCCGCCATATACCAATGTGATATTATTGCTTGCCATAAAGCTGCCCAAGGCGGCTGTTTCTTTTGTATATGCTTCATCATTGCCAGATTTTGATCCGCAAAAAACAGCTAAATTTTGTATCTGCATAAAACTGTATTATATTCAGCAAAATACCTCAATTATTTTTATTACTTTAGAAAAAATTTATTCATCAACTAACATTGCATTATGTCGCCATTATTGCTCTTCTCTTTTGTAATTGGTTATTTTTTAATTTTATTAACTGTAGCGTGGTATACCGGTAAAAACAGCGACAATCATTCCTTTTTCATAGGCAACAAAAACAGCAATTGGATGCTCGTAGCTTTTGGCATGGTAGGTACTTCCTTAAGTGGTGTAACATTTGTTAGCGTACCCGGAGCAGTTGCCAAAGACGCATTTGCTTATTTTCAAATAACCATTGGATACTTATTTGGCTATTTGATGATTGCCTATATTTTGTTGCCACTTTATTACAAACTTAACCTAACTTCTATCTATAATTATTTAAGCTCAAGACTAGGTTTGTATTCATATAAGGCGGGTTCATCCTTTTTTATTTTATCGAGAGTATTAGGTGCTACTGCCCGATTATATTTGGTTGTAAACATTTTACAAGAAGCCATCCTCAATAGCTTTCATGTACCATTTTGGGCAACAACACTTATTATTTTGGTTATGATATTATTGTACACTTTTGAAGGAGGAGTAAAAACCATTGTATATACCGACACACTTCAAACAAGCTGTATGTTATTGGGATTGGTGATCTGTGTATTTTATATCCTCAACTATTTACACCTTGGTTTTGGCGAAAGTTTAGCCGCTATGTCTAGCAAAGGGTATTCAACAATATTTGTTACAGACCCTAACAGTAAACTATTTTTTGTTAAGCAAATAATTGCAGGCGCATTTATTACAGTAACGATGACTGGAATGGACCAAGAAATGATGCAAAAAAACATTTCAGTAAAAACACTAAAAGATTCTCAAAAGAACGTACTTACTATGGCCATTGTTTTGATGATAGTAATTTTAATTTTCTTGTTCTTAGGAGGCCTTTTGTATTTATATGCTAATCAACTTAACATTACTGCAACTGGTGATAAAATATTTCCAACCATTGCGCTACAACATATGCCTGCATTAGTTTCTGTAATTTTTATCATTGCATTAATTTCTGCATTGTTTCCTAGTGCCGACGGAGCTATAACAGCACTTACAGCATCATTTTGCATAGATATCTTAGGGATTCAAAGAAGAACTGATTTAAACGATGCACAACAGAAAAAAATCAGAAAAAGAGTGCACCTTGCTTTTGCAGCTATTTTCTTATTATTTGTAATGGTATTTAAATGGGTAAATGACCCCAGCATGATTGGCTTGCTGTTGAAAATTGCCGCTTACACGTATGGTCCACTTTTAGGTCTGTTTACATTTGGCATTCTTACCAAAAGAGCAGTAAAAGACAAGTTGGTTCCTTTTATTTGTATCATTTCACCTATTATTTGTTTCCTACTAGACAAATACCAGAAACTACTATTTGGATCATTTGAATTAGGGTTAGAATTATTAATTATCAATGGGGCAATTACTTTCATCGGGTTATTGCTCATTTCGTCAAAACCATCTACCGAAAAGCATCTGTAGATCAACCAATAAACCATCCATATCAATGGAATTCATACACCAATTAGCAGAGGAATATGCAGCTAA
Source organism: Sphingobacteriia bacterium (assembly GCA_947452295.1). Taxonomy (GTDB): domain Bacteria; phylum Bacteroidota; class Bacteroidia; order Chitinophagales; family Chitinophagaceae; genus Sediminibacterium. The sequence goes on along the minus strand of CANGCK010000049.1, from coordinate 2,559 downwards.
TTTTTCATCAGCCGAAACGGCTGATTTAGCAGAAATAAATGCCCAAACAAACTTACTGCATCCTAAAGCACATATGCTTAGCGGGAAAGTGCAGGGACATTTTTTGCGCTTTTTAAGTTGCATGCTTCAACCACAATACATACTGGAAATTGGTACGTTTACAGGCTATAGCGCTGTTTGTTTAGCCGAAGGACTAACGCCAAACGGCGAACTCCACACAATTGAGCTAAGAGAAGACGATGCCAATACAGCCCAAGCAAACTTTAGCAAATTCATTCAAAATAAGAAAGTAACTTTGCACCGTGGAAATGCAGTAGAAATTATAGATTCTTTGGCATTTAAATGGGATTTGGTTTTTATAGATGCCGATAAAACGGCTTATATAGATTACTATGAAAAACTTGTCCCCCTAATATCGGATAGAGGAATAATATTGGCAGACAATGTATTATTTCATGGGCAAGTACTTAACGATCCTATATCTGGTAAAAATGCAAAAGCAATACATGCGTTTAATGAGCATGTAAAAAATGATGCAAGAACCGAACAAGTTTTGTTAACAATAAGAGATGGGATTACGCTTATTAAAAAGAAAAATGAATGAAAAAATTACTGACAATCATTTTTAGTATATGCTCATTACTAGTTAATGCACAACGCGAAAAAGCCGAAAAATACATTGAACAATACAACGAAATTGCTATTCAAGAAATGATTAGAACCGGGGTGCCTGCTGCCATAAAATTAGCACAGGGTATTCTAGAATCTCAATCCGGCGAAAGCGATTTAGTAATCCGTTCTAACAACCATTTTGGCATTAAATGTAAACCAGAATGGACTGGCGGCAGAACTTATCACGATGATGATGAAAAAGGAGAATGTTTTAGGGTTTATCCGAATGCAGAAGCTTCCTACAAAGACCACTCAGATTTTTTAAGAACAAGGGCCCATTATAATTTTCTTTTTAATTTAAATCCTGCCGATTATGAAGCCTGGGCTTATGGCTTAAAAAAAGCTGGATATGCTACCAGTCCAACTTATCCGCAAAAACTAATTAAAGTTATTAAAGACTATCAATTAGATAAATATAATAGCATTGCAATTGATCGGCAATCCAACGGCGAAACTTCAAACAAAAGCATTAAGTCGATTGGTGCTAATAACCAATCACTGCCAATTGCTGAAAACATAACTTCTACAATTGACTCAACAACAACTTTTTCAACAATTAATGATAATGCTGTTTCAACAGAATCAATCAACGAAACAATTGAAACATCCCAAGTACATAATCAATCCAATTCCATTAACACCGATAAAGCATCTGGATATCCTGCAGGAGTTTTTACCATCAATCAAACTAAAGTAATATTTGCAGCAGAAGGCATTTCATTGCTTGCCTTAGCCAATCAACATGGAATAACGTTGAGCAAAATAATGGATTACAATGAACTTAATAATATTGATATTCTTGAAAAAGATCAATTAATTTATTTAGAGAAAAAACAAAAAAAAGGTACCGTAGATTTTCATATAGTAAAATCGGGTGAAACGATTTATTCGATAGCTCAAACAGAAGGAATACGCCTCGAAAATATTTTACAGTATAATAATAATTTAGCCGCAAATGCCAACCCAACTGTTGGTAATAAAATTTACTTAAAACCCACTAACACCTCATTAGTAACATCCAATAAAAAATAGCATGTCGTCATTAGTTACACTTTTCGATAAAACATTTGAACCATTTTTACCAGAATTACTTATTCAGGAAAAAATTAGTGAATTAGCCTCATTAATCAATAACGATTATACCGGAAAAAAACCGCTCTTTATAGCTATTTTAAATGGCTCTTTCATGTTCGCTTCCGACTTATTCAAGCAAATTGATATTGAAGCAGAAATTTGTTTCATTAAATTGGCTTCATATAAAGGAACAAAATCTACTGGGCAAGTAATTACTGCCATTGGTTTAGATATTGACATCAATGACAGACACGTTATCATTATTGAAGACATTATTGACACTGGCAAAACACTTAATCAATTTTTGCCTCAACTACAACATCAACAACCAGCTTCGCTTAAAATAGCAGTGTTACTGCATAAGCCAGAAGCTACCATTTATCCTGTACCAATAGACTATTGTTGTTTTTCTATTCCCAATAAGTTTGTTTTGGGTTACGGATTAGACTATGATGGATATGGCAGAAATTTAAAAGAAATTTATCAGTTAAAAACTGTGGAGTAAGATAAGAGGTTTTTTATACTAATACCCCAACAAGTTCTGGTTGCTAGAATGCAGTGTTGTTAAGTATCATTACTACCCAATCAATTCTGATTCCACAAAATTACTTTATCATAAAAAAAGATACGTCATACATTATGACGTATCTTTTTTATGAATTACGGGTCTGTAAAATAAACTGTGTCAAAAATAATTTTGTTTCAGTAAAAAAGAGGTAACGACGGCTCCCTTTCATAGAGCAAGGAGTTACCTCTTTTTTACGACGCCTGTCAGAGATCTGTTTTCATTCTGTCCGCAAATATAATCTTAAG
>CANGCK010000048.1 GCA_947452295.1 Sphingobacteriia bacterium | reverse complement strand
TTTTTAATGGTCACATGGAATACGCCCTATTTCATTTCAGTTGCTATACCTACTTTGTTGAAGGCTATTTCATGTGTCTATATTTATTATTTTTAATGGTCACATGGAATACGCCCTATTTCATTTCAGTTGCCATACCTACTTTGTTGAAGGCTATTTCATACAATTTTATTTAAAAGTTGAATATACATGTCAATTCCTTGTTTTATCTCATCCAGGAATATAAATTCATCGGCTGTATGACTTCTTGCGCTATCTCCAGGTCCCATTTTTAATGCAGGGAAGTTCATTAATGCTTTATCGCTGGTTGTAGGGCTTCCATAATAAGATCTTCCTAATTCAACACCGGCTTGAATTAGAGGGTGATTAATGCTTATTGAAGTAGAGCGTAACCTCGTGCTCCGTGGCGTAATTTTCGCTGAAATATTATGCTGCAATTCTTCTAACACTTCAGCAAAACTATACAACTCATTCACCCGTACATCAATTAAAAATGTAGCATTAGCCGGCACTACATTGTGTTGTTTATTATCTGTTTGAAATGCTGTAACTGTTAACTTCACTGCTCCCAACAAATCACTTACTTTGTTAAACTGATGGTTCCTAATCCACTCTATGTCTTTCATGGCTTTATATATAGCATTCTCCCCTTCATTTCTAGCAGCATGACCTGCCACTCCAAACACTTCTGCATCTAATACCATTAAACCCCTCTCTGCTACTGCCATATTTAATAATGTAGGCTCTCCTACTATACCAAATTCGATTGCTGGCAAATGTTGAAGCAATACTTCAATTCCATTAATGCCTGATATTTCTTCCTCTGCACTACCTGCAAAAATAATATTATAAGCCAGCTTTTCTTTTTCATAAAAATGTAGGAATACCACTATCAATGATACCAAACAACCGCCGGCATCGTTACTTCCTAATCCATATAACTTACCCTCTTTCTCATTCGGAAAAAATGGATCTACTGTATATCCTTTATTGGGCTTAACAGTATCGTGGTGCGAGTTTAATAAAATCGTTGGCTTGCTTGCATCAAAATGTTTATTCAATGCCCATACATTGTTTAAATAACGCTTTGTCGGGATATTATACGATCTAAAAAAATCTTCAATAATACTTGCAGTCTTATCTTCTTCTTTACTGAAGGATGGTGTTGCAATTAACTTTTTTAGCAGTGCTACTGCAGCCTGGTATAATGTTTCGTTATCCATTTGTTATAGTTGTTCCAGATTGTTGATGTATTAATAAATTTAACAGTTCTGCCTTCCCAATAATCACTTTTGATACGCCTTTATCAATTGCTGTAAATGCATTGTCGAGCTTTGGTATCATACCCGCATATATTACTTGTTTATTTTTTAATTCTAGATAATATGCAGGCTTTAATTCTTTAATTACCGATGCTTCATTATTGGTATCTAATAATACCCCACTCTTTTCAAAAGAATAAATTAAAATTGTTTCATACAGTGCAGCCATTTCCACAGCTGTTTCTTGTGCAATGGTATCGGCATTGGTATTCAACAACTGTCCTTCTCCATTATGTGTGATTGGTGCAATTACTGGTGTATTTCCTTGTTTAATTAATTGATCAATAAATTTTGCATTTACCCTATCTATATCACCCACAAAACCATAGTCTATTGATTTACCTAAAGCATCTTGGTTGTTTCTCTTATGGGCTAGAATAGCGTTTCCATCGGCACCACTTAATCCTATTGCATTGCATTGATGATACTGCAATTGAGCAACAATATTTTTATTGATGTATCCAGCATAAACCATGGTAACTATTTTCAAAGTTTGCGCATCGGTTATTCTTCTTCCCTCAATCATTTGTTGCTGAATACCCATTGCTTCTGCGATGCGTGTTGCCAATTTGCCCCCACCGTGCACCAATATTTTATTTCCTTGTATTGCGGCAAAATTGTCTAAAAATTGCGCTAGTGCCGATTCGTCATCTACCACATTCCCTCCAATTTTTATAATATACAATTTTTCCATTGCCAACTAAATTACCTTGATGATTTTAATATTTCCGACAATACAGTTTGTGCTGCCCAAACTCGGTTGCCAGCTTGCCGTGAAACTAAACTATTTGCGCTATCCAATATTTCATCACTCAATTCTACATTTCGTCTAACAGGTAAGCAATGCATTACTTTTGCATTGTTAGTGGTTGCCAGTTTTTCATCGGTTAACATCCAACTAGGATCGTTGTCGTAAACTTTTCCGTAATCGGTATAAGTACTCCAATTTTTTACATAAACAAAGTCGGCATTTTTTAATGCTGCATCTTGGTTATGTGTTATGGTTGCACCTTTTGTAAATTGTTCATCTAACTCATAATCTTGCGGATGGGCAATTACAAAATCAGCTGCTCCCCAAGCATTAACCCATTGAGAAAAACTATTAGCAACACACTGTGGAAGTGGCTTTACATGCGGCGCCCAGGTTAATACAATTTTGGGCTTAGCATTTACTTGTAAGGGATTTGCCAATAGACTTTCCTGTATAGAAATAATATCTGTAAAAGATTGTAGTGGGTGCAATGTTGAACTTTCTAAACTTATTACCGGCACTCCAGCATATTTAATAAATTGATTGATGTACATTTCACTGTAATCATCTTCTTTGTTTTTTAAAGAAGGAAATGTTCTGATAGCCAATACATCAAAATATTGTCCTAAAATAGGTGCTGCGTCTTTTATATGTTCTACCGTATTACCACTCATAATGGCACCTTCTTCAAATTCTAAAGCCCATCCTTCTTTATCAACATTAAATACTATAGCTTCCATACCTAAGTTAGAAGCGGCCACCTGCGTACTTAAACGAGTACGCAAACTTGGATTTAAAAACAATAAACCAATTCGTTTACCAATACCCAATTGCCGATCCATAAATGGATTTGCTTTATAAGCCAAGGCTTTTTGCACCAGCTCATTAATATTGGTTACATCTTTAACTGAAATAAATTGCTTCATAGGTATAGCACTTTTATTGAAGTTCTTGAATTGCATCTTTCAATGCATCTAAAAATTCATCGGCTTGTTTTCTGGTTAATGCCAATGACGGGAGTAAGCGTATTACATTTGGTTTTGCTTCTCCGGTAAATACATTATGATCTTCCAGTAATTTCTTTTTTAGTCCTTTTAATTTTTCAGGTACATCAAATCCAATCATCAATCCTTTTCCACGAACATTTTCAATGCCTTCAATTGATTTTAATTGATTCATCAAATACATGCCTCTTTGCTTAGCCATACTAATAAGATTTTCTTGCTCTATTACTTCTAATACTGCCAAGGCTGCTGCACATGCCAAATGATTACCTCCGAATGTTGTACCCAACAATCCATGTTTAGGTTGAATATGTGGTGCAATTAATATACCACCAATAGGAAAACCGTTGCCCATACCTTTTGCCATCGAATAAATATCGGCTGTTACTCCTGCTGCATCATGCGAAAAAAATTGCCCACTTCTTCCATAACCACACTGAACACTATCTGCAATATATACTGCTCCATTTTCAGTACACAATGTTCTTATCAATTGTAGAAATGAGTCGTTGGCTACTACAATACCACCCACACCCTGAATGCCTTCTATAATTACTGCTGCGATTTCGGTGCCATGTTGTTGAAAACATTTTTTTAATGCTGCTTCATCATTAAATGGAAGGAAAATAATATTATCTGTTTCATTCACAGGCGCAACAATCAATGGATTGTCTGTTGCAGCCACTGCCAATGATGTTCTTCCATGAAATGATTTACTAAATGCAACAACTTTTTTTCTCCCTGTATGGAATGATGCCAGCTTTAATGCATTTTCATTGGCTTCTGCACCACTGTTACATAAAAATAATTGATAGTCGCTTTTACCACTTACCACTGCCATTTTATTGGCCAATTCCTGTTGTAACGGTATGATAATAGAATTGGAGTAAAATGCAATTTTTTCTAACTGTTCTTCAATTCGTTTTACCCAAAGAGGATGGGTATGACCTATACTAATAACAGCATGACCGCCATACATATCTAAATACTGTACACCATTATTGTCCCAAACATAAGATCCTTGTGCTCTGGTAATGGTTATATTGTTAAGTGGGTAAACGTCGAATAATTTCATTTTTTTCTGTTGTGTTTTGTTAAAATCCGTTGGCCTTTAAATTCAATCCTTCTTTTTCATTCAGACCAAACATTACATTCATGTTTTGTACTGCTTGTCCGCAAGCGCCTTTCAGCAAGTTATCGATGGTACTGTGCACTACAATTTTATTGCCTTGCTTTTCTATATTGATTAAACACTTGTTGGTATTCACCACTTGTTTTAAATCAATCATTGAATCGCTAATATGTGTAAATGCAGCATCTTTATAGAAGTTAATAAATAGATTTTTTACTTCTACCATTGGCAAGCTGCAATCTACAATAGAGCTAACATAAATACCGCGTGTAAAATCTCCACGCCACGGCACAAAACGAACGCCATTGCCTTCCCCTGTTGCAGATAGTGGCTCGTCTTTTTGCAATTGATTGATCGACTGTGTTATTTCATGTATGTGTTGATGTGCCAATGATTTATATGCTTGAATATTATTTGCGCGCCAACTAAAATGTGAAGTAGCACTCAATCCCTGACCGGCGCCGGTAGACCCTGTAATTCCGGTAGTATATACGTCTCCGAGGATTCCGATAAAAGCCAATGGCAATAAACCTAACTGTATAGCTGTTGCAAAACAACCGGGATTAGCAATATTCTGCGCCGCTTGAATCGCCGTTTTGTTTAATTCGGGCAAACCATATACAAATGAACGGCTGCCAATAGTTGCATGCTTATTTAATCTGAAATCTTGTGAAAGATCAATGATTTTAATATGTGCTGCGATTGTATTTGCCGATAAAAATTTATGCGCATCGCCATGGCCTAAACAAAGAAACAACACATCAATAGCATCACTTAATTGACTGGTAAAAACAATATCCGTTTCACCCAACAAATCGGCATGTACTTTATACAATGGATTACCTGCGTTGCTGGTACTATGTACAAAACTCAACTCAACACTTGGGTGATTAATTAATAACCTAATTAACTCGCCTCCTGTATAGCCTGCACCGCCTACAATTCCAGCCTTAATCATTTGCAGCTGATTTTATATGTTGATAGATTACTGTTTGATTGCCAAAAATTTTAGAGAACCCACGCACATCATCGCCTGTCCAACCTGCATTCATCTCGCCATATTTTCCAAACTTACTACTCATTAAATCGTAAGCAGATTCAATGCCAATCACCTGAAAATGCAGCGGCATTAACTGTACAAATACTTCTCCGGTAACATGTGCTTGCGCATTTTCTAAGAATGCTTCTATATCTCTCATCACCGGATCTAAAATTTGGCCTTCATGTAACCAGTTGCCATAAAATTGTGCCAATTGATCTTTCCAACTTAACTGCCATTTAGTAAGTACATGCTTTTCCAATGCATGATGTGCTTTTAAAATAACCACTGGGGCAGCAGCTTCAAAACCAACTCGTCCTTTAATGCCAATAATGGTATCTCCTACATGTATATCTCTACCTATGCCATAAGCACCTGCTATGGACTGTATGTATTGTATTGCTTGAGATGGGTGATCGAAGGATTGATTGTTTACTGCTTTGATTTCGCCTTTTTCAAACCGAATACTCATTTCTTCTGTTCCCGTTTTAGTTATTTGAGTTGGCCATGCAGATTCGGGCAATAATCCCTTCGATTGCAATGTTTCTCTACCACCTACACTTGTACCCCAAAGCCCTTTATTGATGGAGTAGGCAGCTTTTTCAAAATTCATCTGTACCCCTTTGTTTTTCAAATAAGTAATTTCTTCTTCTCTACTTAATTTAAGGTCACGAATAGGGGTGATTATTTCTACACCCGGAATCATGATGTTGAAAATCATATCAAAACGCACCTGATCATTACCAGCACCAGTACTTCCATGGGCTACTGCAACTGCACCTAATTGTTTAGCGTGTTCAGCAATATGTACCGCCTGACTTAATCTTTCGGCACTAACGCTTAAAGGATAAGTATTGTTTTTTAACACATTGCCAAAAATCAGGAACTTAATAATACGATCGTAATAACTTTTTACTGCATTAACAGTTGTATGAGTTTTAACACCTAAAGAGTACGCATGTTTTTCTACTTGTTCTAATTCTGCATCTGTAAAACCACCCGTATTTACAATTACACTATGCACTTCATACCCTTTGTCTTGTGAAAGATACAACGCGCAATAGGTAGTATCTAAACCGCCGCTGAATCCGAGTACCAATTTCTTTGGTTGCATTTTGATGCTATTTAAAAATTAAAAAGTTGACTTAATAAAGATTTTTTTCTGAACCAACGCAACAATTTACTTTGCTTTACTTTCATAAAGCGTTCATATAATTTTGAGTTCTGTTTAAAATCTGCCGATGTTTCATTTGGCTCGAAATGGTCGGCGGGGTCGTACAACATTGCGGTACACATACAATTTTTCCGATCCTTACTCATTAAAATATCGTAATTCACACAGCTTTTACAGCCAGCCCAAAATTCTTCGTCATTGGTTAGTTCACTATAGGTAACTGGCTCATAGCCCAAATCGCTATTAATTTTCATTACTGCTAAGCCGGTTGTTAAGCCAAATATTTTTGCCTGGGGATATTTTTTTCTGGAAAGATTAAAAATGGTTTGTTTGATTTGTTTAGCAACACCGCTTTTACGGTAAGCAGGCGCAACAATTAAGCCACTATTTGCTACAAACTGTTCGTGACCCCATACTTCAATATAACAAAAGCCTACCCAAGTACCATTGGGTTCCACTGCAATTACCGCCTTACCTTCAATCATTTTTTTGGCAACATATTCAGGGCTTCTTTTGGCAATACCTGTACCTCTGGCTTTGGCCGAAGATTCCATTTCGTCGGTAATAGTTGGGGCGTAATCGGTATCTGAACTATTTGCTACACGAACAATGATTTGCTGTTCCAATGTTTCTATAATTAAAAGAATGATCGAGTGGCGCTCTTATCTGAAAAATTTTTTCGGAGAAATTTTCACTGATAGGGGCAAATGCCAGTTGCTCGTCCTATCAGAATCCACGTCGTGGTCGCGGCAATACAACAAAGGGATAACACAACTGTTCATTAATGGTAGAACGGTTGGTTAAGTTTAATTGGTATCTATTTGCTGTTAACATTGCTATTTTAGAAATGCAAAAGTAACAATCTTTACAATACAATGGTCTATTTTCTGAAAAAATGAACAATCCGTTGATTTGCGTTCTTTTACTGTCTGAATTCACGAATAATCATCCCACCACCACCTGGCATCCTATTTCCCCTAAACATGTCCATCATAGGATTGGCTTGTTGCGATCCAGCGCCAAATTTTCGTAGGTTATAGGTGAAACTCAACATAAAATATCGGGTAAGCACTTTGGTTGAAACGTCTTGTATAATGTTTCCGGTAATATTTCTCGAAACACTGATATTTTGGTTGAGCAAATCAAATACATAAAACTTTATTTCTCCTTGTTTTTTCTTAAAAATTTGCTTTGCAATACTCGCATTCCATAATGGGATAGCAGTATTAAACCCATCGGCTCTTCCGGTATTTTTAACATAATTAAAATCTGAAGAAATTACCCAGCCACTATTGGTGTAATAAGTTGGTTCAGCAGAAAATGTTTGGGTAAAATAGTCGCCATTTTGTTGCGGTTGTAATGTATAACGTGCAAAAGAAAAAGTAGAATTACTAGAAAAATTCAAATCGAAGTTTTTCTTTAAATTGGTTGTCCATGAAGCATTAAAACCAGTATTGGTATTTTTAGTGTAATTGGATTGATTATTTACCAAAGTTTGACTTTGATTTACCCCTATATTCAAAGATAGATTTATATTACTTTTTGGCTTTTTTAACGGGAACCCATAATTAAAATATCCATTTACAGTATAAGTGCCATTTAAGTTAACAGGCTTGGTAATTTGTGACCCGTTGGGTAAAAAAGTGGTTGCATTTTGAATGTCATTTTCTGTAATATTGGCATTAATAGAGGCAAAAATTAATCGTTGAGAAAACATATCAAACGAATTATACATCATTCTAAATGAATGAATGAATTGCTGCTTTAAATCAGGATTACCTACTTTAATATTCAACGGATTAGCATTGTCTACTACAGGTTGTAACTGCGCAGCAGAAGGTTGTCCGGTCCTTCCATTATAAAATATTCGCAAGTTTTTTGTCTTCGTAAAGTCGTACCTGAAATTCATTGTAGGGAAGAAATTCACAAAACGCTGACTAATTGCACTGTCTTTGGTAATGTTTTTACTAACCAAACTCCCACTCTGTAATCCCGCACCAATACTAAAGTTATACTTGGTTTTTTGTAGGCGATAATTCATCGTTAATCTATTGGCATCAAACGTGTTTTCAAACTCATTGGTTAAGTTCGAAACAGTTAAATCATATTGATTGGTTAAATGATTCAATGCCGATGTTTTTGTTCCGGAATTATTGATATTATTTTGGTAGTTGTAATTGATTTCGAGTATTTGGTTTTTACCAATTGGTTCGGTATATGATAATGTTGCGCTGAAATTATTTGCATCTCTGTTGGAAATTCCTTTTTGATTTATCGTATCGGTAAAAGGAATAATTGCATTAAAATAATTATTTATAGAATAGTTATTGGTAATACCATCGTTTTTACTCATTCCCGGATTAAAAGCAATAGAATAGGTTCTTCCCTTACGAGGAAATCTATGCCTAAAAGTGGCTTCAAGGGTTGCATTGTAGCCATCATTTAATCTATTAGAAGAAGCGATTGAATTATTGAGTGATTTTGAGAGCCCTTTTGTTGAGGATGTTATTTGATCTGTTTGTGCATCGGTATGTTGTATGCCGATATTAGGTCGTATGATTAATGAATTAGCCGAATCGAATTGTGCTTCATAGTTAAAATTAATTCGATGGTTTTGATTATGGGTAACACTATTTAAATGTTGAGTATTAAAAATAGAAGAATCCGGATTGCCGGGGATTAGATTTTGCGTGTAACTGTTTTGATCTCTATCAGTGGTTTGGTCATTCAAAAAATAGCTACCTGAAATTTGTGTTTTCTTATTCCATGTATCTTTATAATTTAATCCTGCAGCTAGTGTATTTACAATACCCCCACCGCTACCTGTACCCAAGAGTCCACCGCCGCCACTAAAACTTACACCTCCACCGCGGTTTCCACCACCGCCACCACTCAATGAACCCAACATATCTTGTACACTAAAATTTTGCTTATTTACATTATTGGCTTGAGCGGTTAATGTAAGTTGCATATCGCCATTAAAGTGACTAATATTTAAGCTGTTATCTAGTAAGGTATTGTCTTCATTAGCGCCTGCACCAACAACTCCTTTGCCAAAAAAACCTTTACGCTTGTCTTTTTTAGTGGTGAAGTTGATAGTTTTTATACGGTTCCCATCATCTATTCCCGTAAAAGCACTTTGATCGCTTAATGCATCAAATACTTGAATCTTATCAATCATATCTGGCGGCAAATTTTTGGTAGCTAATTTAGGGTCATCGCCAAAAAATCGTTTTCCATCAACCAAAATACGTTGTACTTGTTCGCCCTGCGCTTTTACATTTCCATCCTTATCTACCTGTACGCCCGGTAATTTCTTCAAGACATCTTCCATTACTGCATTGGGTTTGGTTTTAAATGCAGATGTATTAAATTCTACTGTATCTTTTTTTATAGTAATGGGCGACTGCGTAACAGTTACATTTCCTAAATCATTAGCTGCCATTTTAAGGTAAATCAATCCAAGATCTAATGGTGCAGCATTTTTATTGAGGTGTATTTTTTGTGAGATTGCTTCATACCCTTGAAATTTAATTTGCAATAAAAAATCACCGGCCGAAACATTTTCTAACAAAAAGCTGCCATCTTGTTTGGCTAATCCAAATAACTCTAAGGTTGAATCTTTTGCATCTAATAAGGTAACAGATGCATCTTTCAATGATTGCTTTGCAACGGTGTCTAATATTCTACCTTTTATAGTACCAGTATTTTGTGCAAAAAGAGATAGGGAAATTGTAACGCAAATAATAAAAAAAAATAATTTCTTCATGTTAGTATAGCTTAAAGCCTATTGTTTTATTAGACTATATATCACCCAATTGGTTTAAACAATAAGATATTTAACATATTGCCATACAACAAATTTAATAAATTGTGGCTCTCTGAATTAAATCTTTTGTACCACCTAAATTAATTGTTCGATGAAAAAGCTATTTTTTGTTCTGTTTTCGGCCGTTTTACTATCTTTTACGGGTAAATGGGAGAAAAGTTTCGAAAATGCGCAGCAAATTGCTCGTACAGAAAGCAAATACATTTTATTGAATTTTTCTGGGAGCGATTGGTGTGGTCCATGTATCCGTTTGCACAAAGAGATTTTTAGCTCAGCTGAGTTTATTAAACTGGCAGACCAAAAATTAGTATTGGTAAATGCCGATTTCCCGCGACAATCAAAAAATCAATTACCTAAAGCACAGCAACAACAAAACGATTTATTGGCAGACAAATACAATCCTAAAGGGTATTTTCCATTTACAGTTTTGTTGAATTCCGAGGGTAATGTAATTAAAGCATGGGAAGGATTTCCTAAAATGATGCCTGAATTTTTTATTCAAGATATTTATAATGCAGTTAATGCAGGAAAATAGTATTTCAACAATCGGACAATCATATAAACAGTCCGCCAAATTAATGGGCAATCATTTTGAGATTACTGTTGTAAGTGATGATGAAGCGATGGCCAATTATTATATAGGCCTTGCTATAGCTGAAATACTAAGAATAGAAAAATTATTGACCACATTTGATGAAAACAGCGAAACGAATTTGATTAATCAAAATGCAGGCATACAACCTGTTAAAGTAAGTGATGAAATAATAGCGTTGATTATTAGATCATTGCGCATTTCTAAACTTACACAAGGCGCTTTTGATATTTCATACGGTTCTATTGATAAACAACTTTGGAATTTTGATACCAATATGAAGAAGTTGCCAGATGCTGAAACGGCTAAAAATATGGTTCGGCTCATTAACTATAGAGATATTATTGTTGACGATAAAGCACAAACTGTTTTTTTAAAAGAAAAAGGAATGCGTATAGGTTTTGGTGGTATAGGAAAAGGTTATGCTGCTGAAAAAGCCAAACAAGTACTTCTCGATAAAGGCGTAAATAGTGGTATTGTTAATGCATCTGGCGATTTAACAGCATGGGGTTATCAACCCGATGGATCTCCTTGGACCATTGGCATTGCTCATCCAGATATGGTTGATCTACCCTTCTCATATATGAACATAACGAATATGGCTGTTGCCACTTCAGGGAATTACGAGAAATATGTTGTGATCAAAGGAAAAAAATATTCTCACACGATTAATCCACGCACTGGGATGCCTGTTACAGGTATTAAAAGTGTTACCATTATTTGTAACAATGCCGAAATGGCCGATGCATTAGCTACCCCTGTTACCATAATGGGAATCGAATCTGGACTATACCTGATTAATCAATTAAAAGGAATTGGTTGCATTATAATAGACGACAATAACCAACTTTTTACCTCAAAAAACATCAATCTCGCATGAACAAAAAAATCAAACAAACCACAGTAGTAATACTTGCAGTAGCAATTACTACCTCTTGCACGCAAGTAAAAGAATACCAAAAAAACAAATTAAACGACGGAGAGATGGTGTTGGCTAATAGAAAAGTAGAGAAAACTGAAAACAGCTTTCAAACTTATCGTGAAGGAGCGTCAGGAGGCAATGGCGGCAAAACAGGTGGGGGTTGCGGTTGCAATTAGGCCTTTACAACATTTAATTTTTATCTTTCAATTTTTGATTCATGAAGAAAATTAGTTTAACACTTATAGGTTTATACGTTGGCCTTTTTGCGGGTTTTGCACAAAGCAAATCAGATTCAAGCAAATACAATAATACCGATCTTACCTTTGAAGAAGCCAATATTGTATCGAGCTATTATACACAAAATGGTAATAACTCTGCAGTTACAGGGGGTATTGGTACAGAAAAATTAACCGATTTTTCAAATACTTTTGATTTGAAATTTTACCGTTATGATAGTAGATTTAGAAAACACAATTGGAATTTTGAATTGGGTATAGATCATTTCACTTCTGCCTCTGCAGACATGGTTGATTTAAAAGCCAATTCATCTGCTTCTCATGCCGATACAAGAATTTACCCTTCAGTAAACTGGACGGTAGAAAACGAACAAAAGGGAACAACAGTTGGTGCCGGCGCATCTTATTCGCACGAATTTGATTATACTTCATTTAGCGGCAACTTAAATTTTGCGCTCAAAACAAAAAATAGAAGCGGTGAATTTAGTGCTAAACTGCAAACTTTTTTAGACAAAGTAAACCAGGTTATCCCAACCGAACTGTTACCAGTTGTTGTAGTAAATTATACCAGTGTAGTATCAAGTGCTTCAAGAGGTAGTGGCGGTGGTGGAAGTTTCACCAGTTTCTTTAGTGGAGGATCATCTAGTAAATATCCTAGTGTTCCTAGAAATACCACTGACCTAGCCTTGTCTTATTCGCAAATAGTTAATAAGCGTTTACAAATAATGGTTATGGGAGATTTGGTTGCGCAGTCGGGTTATTTGAGCTTACCCTTCCATAGAGTATATTTTAAAGACAGTACTGTACATCAAGAAGTATTACCCGATAGTCGTTTAAAAATACCCATCGCACTAAGAGCCAATTATTTTGTAGGTGATAAAATTATTTTAAGAGGTTATTATCGTTTTTATACTGATGATTGGGGATTAACAGCACATACTGCAAGCCTAGAAACGCCAGTTAAAATTACATCGTTCTTTTCTATTAGTCCATTTTTCAGGTACTATGTGCAATCTGCCATACAATATTTTGGTGCTTATCGTACTCATACAGCTGCAGAAAAATATTATACCAGCAACTTTGATTATTCGGCATTTACCAGTAAGTTTTTCGGAGCAGGTATTCGCTTAACACCTCCAAATGGCATTTTAGGTAATCAAAAATTTGAAATGATAGAAATAAGGTATGGCCATTATAGTAAAAATATTGGTATGCAAAGTGATGTTATTTCTGTGAATTTGAAATTCAAATAAAATCGTGAAGAGTCTAACTAAATAAGTATTCAACGTCTTCTTTGGTTAGGCTCTTTACAAAACCTACATCATCAGATATTACATCTCGTGCCAAATTGCGTTTATGCTCCTGCAATTTTAAAATTTTATCTTCAACTGTATCGGTACAAATCATTCGGTAGGCAAAAATATTTTTTGTTTGACCGATTCTATGTGTTCTGTCGATGGCTTGTTGTTCTACAGCAGGGTTCCACCAAGGATCTACTATGTATACATAATCTGCGGCTGTTAAATTTAAGCCAACACCACCTGCTTTTAATGAAATTAAAAAGACTCTACAATTATCGTCATTTTGAAATCTTTGAATAGCTCTTTCTCTTTCAGCAACAGTGCAACTGCCATCAAAGTATTCATAATCTACCCCTAATTCTTTAAGTTTTTCTCTTATTAAAGACAGCATTCCCAAAAACTGAGAGAATACCAACGCCTTATGGTTGCTCATGTTTTCGGTAATTTCTCTACCAAGTTCTTCTAGCTTAACCGAAACATTTGGAAACTGTTCTTCCTCTTTTACAATTGCAGGACTATCGCATATCTGCCGTAGTTTCATTAACCCTTGTAGAATTGTTAACTGCGATTTTTGGATACCCTGGTCTTCAACTACGCCCAATATTTTATCGCGGTAATCGTTTCTATACGCTTCATATATTTTACGTTGTTCTGTGCCCATCTCACAAAAAAGTACCATCTCCTGCTTTTCCGGCAAATCTTTTGCAACCTGTTCTTTGGTTCTTCTTAAAATAAATGGATAAAGTAATTTTCGTAGATGCTCTTTTTGTTCTTTTTCACCAAACTTATCTATTGGAATAGAAAATTCTTGTTTAAAAAATTCCATACTTCCCAACATACCGGGATTTAAGAAATTCATTTGCGCAAAAATATCGAACGTATTATTTTGTAATGGAGTACCGCTTAAACACAGTCTACTAGTAGCTTTTAGTAAACCTGCGGCTTTTGTAACTTTACTGGCGGGGTTTTTAATTGCCTGGCTTTCATCTAAAATCACATAGTCGAAATTAACTTCTACAAAGTTTTTTATATCACTTCGCAATGTTCCGTAAGTAGTTATTACCACATCTATAGCACTATTGGCAATAGCTTGTTTAACTCTGGCTCCACCATGGTGTATGTAGTAAGTTAAGTTTGGGGTGAATTTTTTTATTTCATTTTGCCAGTTAAATAATAAGGTGGTGGGGCAAATCACCAAAGCTTTTAACGTAGTTTGCTCTACTTTTAAATGATGTAAAAAACTGAGGGTTTGAATGGTTTTACCCAATCCCATATCATCCGCTAAAATTCCACCCCACTGCACTTCACGCAAATAATTTAACCATTGAAAACCGCTTTCTTGATAGGGTCTAAGAACTGATTGTAAATGTTTAGGCGCAGCAATGGGTTTGATGGTATGATTGTCTTTTATTTTTTCATACTTCTCTTCCAGCTTAAAAAACAATTCTTGTTCATCACGTTGTAAATACAATTCTTCAATTACACTAAAATGGTACTTACTTAATTTCATTTCACCTGCCTTACCATCACCTACCCTAAATAGTAAAGAATATTTTTTAATCCATTCTTCGGGTAAAATTCCAAGTGACCCATCGGTAAGATGTACAAATTGTTGCTTGTTGGCCAACGCTTTTTTCACCTCATCAATGGTAACTTTTTGTTCACCAAATAAAATTTCTACTTTGGCATCAAACCAATCGGTATTACTACTGATGAATATTTTAGTAGAAGGTTTTGCAGTATTGAAACGAAAGTTTTTTAATGCTTCAAACCCAAATACGGGCACATTCATTTCCTTTACTGCATCAATAAAAAGAAAGAACCAATTGTTTTTCAACACGTCTTTTCCTTTTAAAGCCAACATATTTGAATCAACAGGCTTTACGAATCCTGAATGAAGCGATTCAATTTGTAAAATCAACTCTTTTTCTGCCTCAATATTTCTATGAATTAACAATAACCGATCACCCAACGGAAAGAATATTTTCTCTTTATCGCTGTTAGATACATCATATCCCTTGTAATTAAAAATTGGCTGAAACAACAAGTATTCACCTTTTTCTTTTAAGAATACTTTTAAGGATGGTTTTACATCTTTTACCTCTTCTTTTTTAACATTCGAAAAATGTACATTGTACTCTTTTGACAATGGCAATATAAATTCATCGAGCATTGTTGACCAATCTGCTGCTTCAATTAACATTTTACCGGATGGTAAAAACTTCTCAATCAATAAAATGTCTTCTGGTTTTTTCCAGCTAAAAAATTGATCATTATATCTAAATAAAAAATGCGACTCATTGGCATTCTCGGTAATATTCAATTCGGTTAAAGGTAGTTTAACCCTACAATCCACAACATATTGTCCATTGCTGTAATTAATTGTAAACTCTGGAGTAATTAACTGATCTGATAAGCTAGCAAGCTGTAAGTTAGCAGTAGTAAATGTTTTGTGAGCAGGCAAATAAAATACAAACGGATTGTCTAATAATTCTGTAAATAATTTTTTAAATTTAGGTTGTAAGTATTCGTTGATTAAACTACGGGTTTCTTCAGGCAGTTCATCATCATGTTGCTGAATAATATTTTCCCAAATACCACTAAACGGAGAGTTTCTATTAAGATACCTATTCACTTCCGATGGCATCAATTTTCGGAGTTGCTGCAAAATCATTTTATCGTCTTCCGAAAACACTTCGGTATTGATAAACTTGGTTAAATCTAGTTTAACAGTTTTAGAAACGTACTTGGTATTTGTTTCGTCGGGTTCTCCTTGTACGATTTCTATTTGCGTATATGGATATTGTAATTGTTGAGTAGTGAGTACAATTCCCAGACGCATGGTAGGTAGTGGTGGGGCTTCTAATGATTCTTCAGCAGTAACCATTAATTCAACCGGTTTGGGGAATATTGCTGTTGAGTTATTTCCTGTAACACGTTTTATAGAATTATCTAATACGCGTAAAAATGGACGTCCATCTGTATAGGTAAACTCAAACTTCCCACTAATATCATCCTCTAAAGAGTACCCATACAAAGCAAGGAGCTTGTTTTTATCTTTATCCCAGTTTCTGATAGAATCAAAATAATTAGCACCATTGTTTTTAAGCAACTGAAGAAATAGTGCTACTTTATGAATGCAAAGTGGATGAGCGGTTTCGCTTTTACAGGTACAACTGGTATCGAAATTTCTTTCTTCATTTTTCTGTAAAACTACCCGATGTTTTTCATTATTAATTTCTAATTCTGCAACTACACGTTCATTCTTAGCTTCTAATAAATTTGCAGCATTACTACGCAAAAATTCTTCTGCATTGCCAAAAGTTTCGGTAGATGAAAGCATGCGCAACAACTTTAAATCGAGTTGTTTTATTTTTACTACAGTATGTTTTTGGTCATAGATAATTTCTTTATCGCCTAATAAATTTTTGTCGAGTAGATCTTGCAAGTGAAAAAGAGCTCCTGCTTTATGACGGCATACTTCAGATAAATTATACGGGCAGCTACAACGCAATGACAAAGTTTTAGCATCTTTAAACTGATTGACATGTACTTTATAAAAAGTAGCATATCCATCATCTTTTACCCTAAAGATTACAATGCCCATCAAATCATCGTGCTCAACCAATTCTACATTACTTAATGCATGAATTTTTTTGCCTCTCCGAATAACTTCTTCGGTAGCGTTGTTGTATATATGTTTAACTAAATAAGGTAGTGCCATGCGATAAAATCGGTCTAAAAAAGACCAATTTGCAAAAGTAACGAAAAGATGCCCTATTTAGCAATAGAATTGAATGTATGTGGAAGAAATGTTTGTTAAAAAGATTGATTAAGCAATGATTAGGTCGCCATCTTTATAAAATGGCAAGATATTGGCCTGATCTGGGGTTACACAATACTCTAAATCTTTTTCTAAGCCGTATTGAGCCAGCCTATGCCAGTGGGTTGTATTTCTAATAAATGCTTTTAAATCGGGTTGATGCAGGGTGTACATATTTTCTGCCATTAAGCTACTATCGCAATGAATAGTAAAATTATTTTTAATTCTGCTGATAACGGCTCCTGCAAAAAGTGTATCTTCTAAATTAAACCGGTCTTTCCATGCGGAGCAACCCAATATCACATTTTTATTTTGCTGAATGAGGTGATCACAAACAGCAGATAAATTAGGGAAAGAACCTGTTATTACTTCAGAAGCACCACTTTGTAATGCCATATGCAACAATTTTGTTCCATTAGTAGTGGTTAATACCAATGTTTTTCCATCGATAAATTCTTTAGGGTATTCGGCGGGAGAATTACCATGCTCCAATCCTTCAATCACCTTACCATCTCGTTCACCGGCAGTAATTCCTCCCGTTTTTTTTCCTAATTCTATACATTTATCTACTGTATCAACCGGAATTACTTTGGCAGCTCCATTGTATAAAGCAGTTGCAATGGTTGATGTAGCTCTAAATACATCAATAATTACCACAATACTATTGGTAACATCATAAATATCTAATAATTTAGGAGATAGGATTGTATGAAGAGTAGGTTTGGTGTTCATTTTGCAAATATAAGTTAAGTTAACTCTACTGCGGGATCCCAAAAGATTTTTTCGAAATCAATAATTTGGTCGTTTTTAACAGTAACCTTTTCTTTTTTCAACAGTTCTTCCATTTGGCTGGGCGTAGCAAAATGCATTTTACCTGTAAGCAGGCCTTTTCTGTTCACTACCCTATGCGCAGGTACTCCGGGTATACTATGTGCTGCATTCATTGCCCAACCTACCATTCTGGCACTGCCCTTGGTTCCTAAAAAATTGCCGATAGCGCCATAAGAAGTAGCTCTACCTTTAGGGATAAGTTTAACCACCTCATATACCTGTTCAAAAAATGATAGGTCATTGGCGCCGCTGGGAAGTACTTTTTTGAGGGAAGTAGACGATTTTTTGGGTGGCATATTGAAAATTAAAAGATAGATGCTGAGCAAAAATAAGCTGAAATGATTAGTAACATATTTACCGGGAAGATTTTACCATATCAAAGGATAATTTATTAATCATTGAATGGTACATTATAAAAATAATATAGCTAAAAAGATCCTAACGAAACAATTTTCAAAATAAATAGGTTAAAATAAAAACAACAAAACAAAAATTTAAAACCGTATATCCTAACACCCTTTTATATTCACTTTTTGTACAACTTATTTTCATTTTTTTTACCATATAAATGAGTTCAACAAGAATTAGAAAGTTGGCTGTAAAAAGAAAAACCGGGAGCCAATAAAATTGATCAATTTTTATTAACCGTTTTATTATAGAAAAAACAATATAGTGAATAACAGTTAACACGGCGATTATTGATAAAATTTTTGAAATAAATTTTTCGTCATATTTATTACGCAATGCAGATAACATATTAGTAACTTAAAATTTATTGAATGTAATAAAAATGAATTCAACCATTGAGCTTACTGATGCATTATTATGCCACATCACATTAATTATAATAATGCGGCAGTATGCTAATTTGGATTTGTTTTTACTTTTGTTTATTGATCGAAACCAAAATAAAGCCCAATATTGGCATCAATAAAGTAATACATATATACCCTAGTCTTTTTGATTTACTTAATGTTAATGTATTCATCTTAAGAAAAGTAAAATAAATAACTACTACTGATAATAAAGCAGCAATAATTAATAGGATTTCTTTTGACATTTAATTTATTTTATAATTTAATAATTGCTAGCCGTTTTAATAGGATTGGATTGAAAATAAGGAGCAACTTATTAAAATATACATTTAATAATAGTATTCACTTAACACCAGCGCTAGCAACAATATTTACATAATTTGCAAGGATTGCTTACCGGTAACAGTTGAACATCTGTATACTAAATATACTAATTATTTTACTTGTATAATTATTTTAAATAGAAAAATTTTAGCTAATAAAATTAGTGAAGCCAACTATTAATTTTCCTTGTTTTTCATCAACTCACTTCTTTTTGGCTCGGGCACTGCATCGTATTCATAAGGGCAGTGTCTGCAACCATGCCCACAACAATAGCCTTTTTTAAGGTGGTATGCTTGGGTAAATACCAAATTACCGTGTTCATCAAAATAATAATCTACTAATTCATCCTGGTTCTTCTTCACTAAACAATGTTTTTAACAGTACATCTTTTTCTTTAGGTAAGGGCTGGTTTATGCGAAAACAGATATAATGTATTTTACTACTCTGCGCAATATCTAACCCTTCATAATGCGTTTTAATGGTAAGCGCTGGCTTTATTTCTGCGGCAGCATACACATTATCAGTATGTTCTAACAACTCTAAATCAAATAAGTTGATGACAGTTAAAGTAAAATGGTATAAACGCGGACTATCTGTTTTTAAATGCACCAAACCACCCGGTTGAATAATTTGCTGATACAATCGTAGAAAATGCGGATGCGTAAGCCGTTTTTTAGACCGAGAAGCCCTTAATTGCGGATCAGGAAAGGTTATCCAAATTTCATTCACTTCTCCCGGCTCAAAATAATCGGTTATTTTGTCGATATGCGAACGAACAAAAGCAATATTAGGTAATCCCTCGTCTAGCGCGGTTTTAGCACCCCGCCAAATTCTATTGCCCTTAATATCAATTCCAATAAAATTACGTTGGGGGTACATGCTGCCCAAACCAACAGCATATTCGCCCTTACCACAGGCCAGCTCTAAGGTGATTGTGTGCTCATTTTTAAAAAATTCATGCCATTTCCCTTTAATATCTTGCGGATATTCCAACACATTAGAAAACGACTTAATAGCTTCAAAGCGAATGAGTTTCTTTTGTCCCATTCGGCGAAGATAAAATAATTAAGCATTGAACAGGTTGCTAGAAAACCGATACATTAGTTGCATCCAACATTTTTTAACAATATGAATATGTAGAAATATTACTAACTTTATTAAGTGAAACGCATTATAATCCTACTTCTTTTGGGTATATACACTACCGCAACACTTGGGCTAAGTGTAAAATCGTTTTACTGCTGCAACAAACTTAAATCTACCACCATTGCCTTTACACAAACTGCAGAAAAGACCTGCGGTATGGAAGAAGACGGCATGGACAACTGTTGCAGAACTACCTATCATTATTACAAAGTAAAAGACAACCATTATGGAGAAAGCGCTTATTCCGGAATGGAAAAAGTATTCGCCGATTGGTCTTTTTCTCCTCCCACTATTGAAGCTACATACATATATGCTAACAGTTTAAATTCAATTGCATATAAAAGCAACCCTCCGCCATTAAAGGGTATTGTTCCCATTTATATATACAACTGCACTTATCGTATTTGATACTGTATGGATTTAATGAGTATGGACTATTTTAACTAATAAGTCCTGACAATCATTGTGACCACCCGAATCTTCATCATCCCCATAAAAATTAAAAAAAATGAAAAAAGCAATTATGCTATTTGCGGCTGCATGTATCAGCCTCACCACTTTTGCTCAAACCAACGAACCTAAAGCCGAAACAGCTCAAAAAGCGGCATACAGCTGTCCTATGCACCCGGAAATTACCGGAACTGCAACCGACAAATGCAGTAAATGCAAAATGGCATTAACACCCGTTAAACAATTTGTTTGTCCAATGCACGCAGATATAACTGCTAACAAAAAAATAAAGTGCAGCAAATGTGGAATGGATTTAACTGAAGTGAAAGCAAAAAAAGGATAATCCTACAAAACCCTGCGCATACAGTATGCGCAGGGTTTTACTCCATTAGCATGTTAAAAAGATGAAGATGAAAAACTATTTTAAAATATTATGTCTGGTTTTATTGACCAGTCATGGTTTTGCTCAGACGCCGGTAAACAATATCGATTCAACCACTACCATTCAAGTGCAGGGTGCATGTATGATGTGCAAAGAAAGAATTGAACAAGCCGCCAATGGTAAAGGTGTTAAGCAGGCCGAATGGGATGTTGATAGTAAAATATTGGCGCTAACGTTTAATAAATTAGCGACCAACCTCGACAAGATAATAAAAAGAATAGTAGATGTAGGACATGATGTAGGCAATAAAAAAGCTAAGGATATTATTTATAATGAACTTCCGGAATGTTGCAGATATAGAGAACAAGATACAACAGCGCACAATGCAACAGCTTCCGCTATGAGCGCTGCCAATATGATTAGGGGTATTGTTATGGAGATTGATAAAAAAGGACAGTTTAACCCATTAGAAAATGCAAGCGTTAATTGGTTAGGCACTAATAATGGAACAATTACAGATAAACATGGATATTTTCAATTAAATCCTATTGGGGCGGAAGGGCAATTAGTGGTGAGCTATGTAGGATTTCAATCAGATACTATTGCAGTAGGTAATAATAATGATTTAAAAATCATTATGGCATCAAAAGGAAAACTAAAAGACATCGTAGTAACTAGTTCGCAACGAGCAAGCTATATTGCAACAATTAGTCCGATTAGAACAGAAGTAATTACCGCTAAAGAATTATTGAAAGCCGCTTGTTGCAACCTCAGTGAAAGTTTTGAAACCAATCCATCGGTAGATGTATCGTACAACGATGCAGTAACCGGCTCCAAACAAATTCAATTATTAGGACTCAGTGGAAATTACACCCAATTAACAGTAGAGAACCTACCAGGCCCCCGTGGTTTAGCTACTCCACTTGGATTGAATGCTATTGCAGGGCCTTGGATAGAATCCATACAGCTTACCAAAGGAACAGGTTCTGTAGCCAATGGATTTGAAAGTATTGCAGGACAGATAAATGTAGAACTTAAAAAGCCTGAAAATGCAGAGCACTTATTAGCCAATTTATATGTAAATGAATTTGGCAAAACCGATGTAAATCTCAACTTAAATACCAAAATTAATAAAAAATGGTCGGCCGGTTTATTGTTGCACGATAATTTTTTGATCAACAAATCAATGGATATTAACAATGATGGGTTTAGGGATTTGCCTACCGGTAACCAATACAGTATGGTTAATCGTTATAAGTACGATAACGGTTTTGGTTTGATGACACAATTTGGTTTTAAAATAATGAACGATGAACGAGAAGGTGGCCAAGTTGGCTATAATGAAGCCATAGATAAAAACACGACCAACAACTATGGTTTAAGTATAAAAACAAATCGTTATGAGGCTTTTGCTAAAATAGGTTACGTATTTCCGCAAAAGGTGTATAAAAGTATTGGTTGGCAAATTGCCGGCATTAATCATACACAACACTCCTATTTTGGATTTACCAATTATCATGCAAAACAAGAAAGTTTTTACAGCAATTTAATTTATCAATCAATCATTGGTACTACTATACATAAATTCAGAGCAGGTTTAAGTTTTCAATATGATAATTATAATGAAGACTTTAACGCAAATAATTATGCAAGAAAAGAAATAGTGCCAGGAAGTTTTTTCGAATATACATTTTCACCCGACAACCAATTTTCTTTAATTGCAGGTATAAGAGTTGATCACCACAATTTATTTGGCACATTTATTACACCACGATTAAATGCAAGATTTGAACCAGCTAAAGGAACAATTTTTCGTATAAGTGGGGGTAGAGGGCAAAAAACAGCCAATATTTTTGCTGAGAATATGGGCGTTTTTGTAAGTGCTCGAACAACCAATATTATTGGGGCGGAAACCAATAAGCCTTATGGATTGAATGCTGAAGTGGCCTGGAATAAAGGCATAGGTTTTGATCAGAAATTTAAACTATTCAACAAAGATGCGATGTTTAGTATCGATTGTTTTGCCAATGATTTTACCAATCAAATAGTGGTTGATTTGGAAAATGCCAGAGAAGTTAGGTTTTATAACCTAAATGGCACATCTACTTCTACCAGTTTTCAAACAGAATTAAGCATTCAGCCAATCAATAAGTTAGGCATTAGGATGGCATATCGCTATTTTGATGTACAAACAACTTATGGTGCCAAGTTGTTGCAACGCCCATTTGTATCTGCACATCGATCCTTTATTAGTATAGATTATAGTACCAATAACCAATGGAAATTTGATTATACATTAACTTACAATGGCCCGAAAAGGATACCTAGTACATCGAACAATCCGGCAGGTTTCCAGTTAGCCAATAATTCTCCAGAATATACAATGATGAGTGCTCAAATCAGCAAATCATTTGGCAAGAAAAAAATGATGGATTTTTATATTGGTGCGGAAAATTTGACCAACTTTTTTCAGCAAAATACCATCCTATCAGCCGATCAACCATTCAGCAATTATTTTGATGCATCACTTATTTGGGGGCCAATAAATGGAAGAATGATTTATGGGGGTTGGAGATTAACAATCAAATAAAAATAATGGTGTTTTTAATACAAATCGGGCCAATTAAACTAAAATATTTAGTTTAATTGGCCCGATTTTCAATTGGTAACAATTTGGTAACATTTAGATGGAAATAATGCGTAGACAGTATATTTCCTTTGCAGAATTCAATTGTGTTGCATCAATAATTACTAAGTTTCACCAATAAATATTGCTCAACGTACTAACTTATTATACATCATAAATAACTAAAAACAAAATCATGGACTTTAATTCAATCATGAAAATTTTTTTACCTAAAGACAGAGTATTCTTTCAACTGTTTGAAGAAGTAGCCAATCATGTTCATGAAATGGGCGAAAAATTAAAAGAAATGGTAACAGAACCAGATGTAGATAAAAGGGCTAAAGTGCTTGCGGAAATTGAAGATTTAGAACACAAAAATGATGATTTAACCCATAATATCTTTACTGAATTGGGCAGAAATTTCATCACTCCATTCGATAGAGAAGATGTTCACTATTTAGCTACTTCTTTGGATGATATTGCAGATTATATTTATGCTTCGGCAAAGAAAATAAATTTCTACAAGATCAATCCAAATGATACCGGTATTCACAAGTTAGCGGAATTGATTTTACAAGGTACCATTGAAACAAAAACAGCTGTTTCCGGTCTTCGTAATATGAAAAACATAAAGGAAATGACTGAAGCCATGATAAAAATAAATAGCATTGAAAATCAGGCAGATGATGTATTTGATATGAGTATTGAAAAATTATTTGAACAAGAAACCGATTTTAAAGAAGTAATTAAAAAGAAAGAAATTTATCAAGTACTTGAAATAGCTACTGATAAAATTGAAGATGTTTCGAATGTAATTGAATCAATTATTATCAAGTACGCTTAATTCAACAACAATGACATTATTAATTATTATTATTGCACTTGCGTTGATATTTGATTACATTAATGGTTTTCATGATGCAGCCAACTCAATTGCAACTGTTGTATCCACAAAAGTATTAACACCGTTTCAGGCAGTATTATGGGCTGCGCTATTCAATTCAGTTGCTTTTTTTATATTCAAAGACCATGCAGTTGCCAACTCAATCAGCAAAACTGTATATAAAGATTTTATTACACTGCCTGTTATTTTTTCAGGCTTATTAGCCGCTATTTTTTGGAACTTACTTACCTGGTGGTATGGTATCCCCTCTTCTTCATCACACACTTTAATTGGTGGTTTTGCTGGTGCGGCAATTGCACATGCCTTAACAATTAAAGGCATTGGCTATTCATGGGCAAAAATTGTTGACTCTGAAACTATTTTAAAAACCATACTTTTTATATTTTTAGCACCAATTATAGGAATTATAATTTCTATGTTTATTACACTGGTCACCATCATGCGAAATATATGGTACAGGTTGCTAATTATTTCTTGTGTAACATTTTTAACTATTGTGCTTTTCGATCGTTTTGAAGACAACAAAATACATGAAAATGTTCAGAAGTTTTATAGTATAGATAAGTACAGCAAAGAAATTAAATCAATAAAAGAAGAATTAGCCGAAAAGAAAAACGATACTGTATTACAAGGTAAACTCAATTTAAGTGAAGAAAAATTAGCCAAAGCAAATGAATATTATGCTCATCTAAATAGTTACTTAAGTGATTTCGATCAATTAGGAGCTGCAAAAATTGCAAAAATTGCAAAAGACAGTGGCTGGCTAAATTCTGTAGGTGTTAGTAAAATAAAAGACGCTGCAAGAAATGCAAACGACTTTTTGGTACTAGAAGCAAAAGCACCAGAAAATGCAACTATTAAAAAGGAATATGACATTGCCAAAAACAAAACAGAAGAATATAAAATACCTTTAAAATTATACTTATCAGGTACCATTGGTATTGATAGTGCACTTACTGCAATGCATGCAATTTATCCAATACAAGCTAAAAATTTGGAAAAGGTAAAAACTAAAATTGTTCAGTTCAATATCCAAAAATCATTTGAAGGTGAAATTGATAAAGCAGATAATTCTGTTATTGTAAATGGCATTATTGGAACAGCCATATTGTTTATGTTGATTTACCTATATGTTGAAAAATTCAAAACGCCTACTGCTTATATCATTGCAAATATGTTTAAAAAATTGCAGTTATTTAGTTCAGCTGCTTTTAGTATTGGGCATGGTGGAAATGATGCGCAGAAAGTAATGGGCATTATTGGAGCTGCGCTTATATCAAGTGGACTCATTCAAGACTTTAGTCAATTACCGAATTGGGTACCAGTTGCTTGCTATTTAGCTATTGGATTAGGCACTATGAGTGGTGGTTGGAAAATTGTAAAAACCATGGGATCTAAAATCACCAAGGTAACCCCATTAGAAGGGGTTGCTGCAGAAACAGCTGGAGCATTTACCTTGTTCTTCACTGGCCAAATGGGTATACCAGTTTCTACTACACATACTATTACCGGTTCGATTATTGGCGTAGGTGCTACCAAACGTTTAAGCGCAGTAAGATGGGGGGTAACTACCAATTTACTTTGGGCTTGGATTCTTACTATACCTGTAAGTGGAATTTTAGCCGCTTTAACTTATTATGTTGTTACCTATTTTATGAAATAATTATTGAAAAGTTGATTGATAAAAATGCCGTATAAATTTTTTTATACGGCATTTTTATAAATGAATATTCATGAGATCATAAAACACATTTTTATTTATGTGTTTCTATCATACATATAAAAGTTATAATTAAAAAATAACTAAAATCATTGTAATTATTTATAAGATTCTGATAAATGTTTGTGTAATTTTGTAAAACTGTCTTAACATGATCCTATCCAGAATCCGTTGTATTTTATTTTGTCTTCTTTTTTCATTTTCTTCATCTGCACAGGATTTCAGCGCAATTGATAGCATC
>CANGCK010000047.1 GCA_947452295.1 Sphingobacteriia bacterium | reverse complement strand
ACTAATTTCAGTAAACCCTTTTATTAAATTGTCTGCTTGCACTTTTGACATCCCTTTACCAGTATCTATTATATGAATCGACCAACTGTTAATTAAATCATCTGTTTTACTGATGATCGATGAAACAGTAATCGAGCCGCTTTGGGTAGCCCTAAATGCATTTAACAAAATATTGAATAACACTACACGCAGCATCTCCGGCCGAGTAGTTACATACTCCTCCTCTGCTACTAAGTTAATAATTGCCACATTTACATTATTCGGAAACATTGGCGAAAGCAACAATAGCTCATTTTGTACAATCTTTTTCAATTGTACAAATTCAAGAGAAGGGAGGTTGGTTGCTTCAGAAAATTTCACCCAGTTCAACATATTAGATGCAAGCATTTCTAATGACTTAGATGTACTGGCTATTTGATGAATAGAACGCTTTGCAGATAGATCTTCAATTTTTAATTCTGTTCGCTTAGCGGCAATATGCATATACCTTAGAGGGGTCAATAAATCGTGATTTAATATTGCAATTGTTCTGCTTTTGACTTGATTTTGGCTGATTAAAGTTTCATTTAATTGATTTAATTGCCGAGTTTTCTTTTCAACTTCTGTTTCTAATTTTATCCTTGAGTTTTCTAATTGCCTACTACGTAATTTAATGATACCCCAAATTAGCGCAATCAACAAAATTGTAACCGTCACATAAAAGTATATTGAATGATTCCAGGGTATAGCTACACTAAATTTCCAACTAATTTGTGAATACTGATTGGTTGATTTATCGGGAAATTTCAACAATAAATTGTAATTGCCACTTACAGGAGTCGGAATAGTAATTACAGGATTCTGTAAATTTAATATATCCCAATTTGCACCATCATCAATTGAATAATTAATTGGCACAACAGATTCACTTAATACACCGCCAACAAACAACTTAAAACTAATATTTTTTGTACTAACAGGCAATTCATTAACAGGCAAAGTATGTCCAAATTGAGTCGTATTATTAATAATAATACGATCGATCCCAATATTCACATTCCGTTTCATTGACGGAATTTTATTTGGATCAAATTGTACCAATCCATTAATTGTAGGAAACGACAATTTACCATTCATTAATTGAATAGCACATGGCGTACAACCACCATTAAATTCTGTTACAATTAGCCCCTCATTTTTACCAAAATATTGGTATTGAGGCTCGTAAAGTGGCTCATTAAACGAACGAATCAAATCGTTGGCCCTTGCCCTAAACAACCCTTTATTAGTACTTATCCATATAGTACCATCGTTCATTGGAACAAAACAATGTGCAAAATTTAAATACTTCATCCGATCACCAGAGATCTGTTTTATAGCTCCTTGACTATATACTAAGATCCCCGCTCCATATGTCCCTAAAAAAAAGAAATTTTTGTACTGAACAATACTTCTTATATGTATGCTGTTAGGAGGTTGATATATTTTAAGGAATGAAAAAGTCTTTATATTATAGGTAAATAATCCTTGCTCGGCTGCAATCATCATCTTATTACCTTCAATTAATTTAACATCATAAACTTGACCAATAAACGGAAATGTATAGTCGGTAGTTAACTGAAATTTAGAATCGAAATGGCTTATTGAAGTAGGATTGATTAGATAAGTAACTTTATCTTTTTCTAAAAAACCATAATTATAGGTGCTTACATTTCGTCTTTTCAAAAGTTCACTATCTTTCTTCAAATCCACTAAATGAATATAATTAGCATTTGCATAAAAAATAACAGAATCAGAATTAACAAACAATGTTGGAAAATTTAATTCTTTTACTGGAGTAAATAATTGCAAGGTTTGTTGATTAATTCCAAATATGTCTCCAGTATTCATTTGAATATTACCATTCTTCAACTCTAATTGAGCATATAATGACCTCCCATTTGAATTAGTTATTACTTTATTCTGAATGATATCAAAATAATTAGGACGAGCAATAAAAATTCCGTTGTTTTCAGTTCCAAAATAATAACTATTGGTTAATGGATCATATTGAAAGTGCTGTATATTTTCATGCTCAGGTAATCCAGTAAAAATTAATTCGGCGTGTAAATGATTATTTACTAAAACAATCTCATACATTCTTTTACCTGTAATTAAAAAAACTTTACGACTGTTTGCATCTTGAAATAATTTGGTTTCTTTCAAAGAATAATTGCCTGAATTAGATAATGATAATTTCCCAAGAGTAACAAATTTGTTATCTTTTTTCCATTCTTTAGTTTTTAACAACAAATCAAGAAAAAACAATCTGTTATTTAAAATAAATCCAAAATATTTTTCAGATAGATTATGTAAAACATGTTCTTTACCATCATCCATATTATATAAAGTGCCTAACCCATATAAATAAGAATTACCATAAACCGAAAAACAACTTACGTCTTCAACATTAATTGGAGGTTTACGCAATGGTGGATGTTTAAATCCTCTATTTATGTAAAATAATGCCTCTACAGAATTGATCGGTTGCTTGGTTTGAACTGCATTAATTCGATTCTTATTAATTGAAAATAAATTATAATCATTGGTTAATCCAAAAAACTTATCATTACTAACTTTATCAAAAGCTATAATTCGTTTTCTAAATTCACTAGGATAAATTGAATCTTGAAAAGTCTCTAATTCATACCCATTGTATCTTGCCAACCCAGCTTCAGTTGCAATCCATAAAATACCATTTTCGGACTCTAACTGCAACCCTCTTATAGAATTAGAGAGTAACCCATTATCCGTATTTAACCATTCTATTCTAAATTTATTTTGCTGGGATTGTAGTAAAAGAGTGCTAAAACAAGCCAATATGCATAAAACAGCAATTCTCATAGCCTATTAATAACTAATTTGATGTAAATCAGCTAATTGCATTAATTGTGGGATTGATTTTATTGCTAGTTTATCAAATATATTCGACTTAAAAGTTGAAATAGTATTCATTTTAGTACCTAATTTAATACTAATATTTTTCGTTCCATATCCATTTAATATATAATGAAGTATTTCTAATTCTCTGGAAGTTAATTTTGCAAATGGATTTGTATTAGAGCCAACTTGAATATTGTTCTCAGTAGATGATTTATTGATAAGGAAATCGCTCAATATATTTTTTAAATCATTTTCTAAAAAAGTTTTTGAAGCGTATCCAAATATCCCATACTTAGCCAATGCTTTATCGTAAACTGCAGCTGGTTGCATAGAGTGGACCAAAATAGACATTTTAGGATACAACTGCTTAAATGTAGGAATAAGTTCAATAGAATTGCCATCGCCTAATACCAAATCAAGAATTAAGTGCGAATAACTATTGTTTTTTAATTCATTGGTCAATTCCTCACAAGAGGATACTTCCATTATATTTTCACAACTCATTTCTTGAAGCATCATTGTTAATCCCATCCTAACAATACCATGATCTTCTGCAATTAATATCTTTATTTCCTTTGACATAATATCTATTAATTAGATTATAAACATAAAATTATAAAGAAAATACAATATTACTCAACAATTATGTGATTTAATTGAACAGTTACGCATGTACCTTTGCCCTGCTCACTCTTAATCCATATTTTCCCCTTCAGTAAATTTACAATGTCATGTATAATAAAATATCCAACACCATTACTTTTGGGCATATCTAATGGTTGCATTTCCTCAACTAAATTGTTTTCAGTTTCTTTTAAAATATGCCGAAGCATTTCATTCGTCATTCCCTTACCTGTATCTATAACTTCTATAACATATGTATCAATTAAAGTTGGATCCTTAAATGCAGCAACTTTAATCTCGCCGGAAATAGTGGCCCTAAATGCATTTAATATTAAATTGTACAGTAAAACACTCAAAAAATCTGGCTGTGTATACACTTCAAAATCATCATCTACCAAATTGATGATGTGTATATTTTGGGGTTTATTGAATATAGAATAAACAAAATCTAATTCTTGTTGAATCAATGGCTTAAGTTTAAATCGAACACTTGTAGGAACTTTTTTCAATTCAGCAAACTTTACCCAATTAAGTATATTGGAAGTAAACAGTTCCAAGGATTTTGCAGTTGAGGCAATTTCTTTTATTGATTTTTTGGCCAATTCATTACTTACAATTTTTTCAGTTTTACCGGCGGCAATGCTCATATACCTTAAAGGAACCAACAAATCATGATTTAGAATAGCTATTGTTCTAACTTTTACTTGTTCACTTTTTTTAAGTTCTTTATTGAGCGCTTGTAATTCTTCGGTTTTAATAGCTACTTCTTTTTCTAATTTAATTGTAGCTTTTTCTTGTTGCAAGGTTCTCAAATGTATAATTAAACTTAGTACAGCAATTATGATTACTACAACCATAGTATAAAATAATTCCGTTTTATACCAAGGTGTATCAATACTGTATGTCCATTCTTTAATTACCATTTTTTCAGTCAACGGATTTTTCCAACGAAATTTAATTGAGTGAAACCCATATCCAGGCTTAATTATTTCTATTTTGGGATTCGTAAGATCAAGTGGTTTCCATATTCCCAATTGATCTATATTAAATTCAATCAATGTAGTATTTTGACCTAACATTCCCCCAATAGCAAACTTCATGGTTACATTTCTTGTTGAAGATGAAAGCGCTTTTTCTTGGAAAGTGTTTAATACTGAAACCGAATCATTGCAATAAATGTGATCTATATAAATATTGATTTCTTTTTTATTGGTGGGAATTAAAGATGGATCAAACTGAAGTAAACCATCTATACTAGGAAATGAAATTGCCCCGTTTTGCATCTTAATGGCACATGGAACACAACCGCCATTTAATTCTATTTCTTCTATCCCTTCTTTTTTTCCAAAATATTCATATATCGGTTGGAAATCAGATTGATAAAAAGCCTTTATCAGTTGATTGGCGCTTGTTCTAAAAAGACCACTATTGGTACTTATCCAAACTGTGCCATCTTTAAGTGGCACAATACAATGACTATACTTCAAATATCCCATTGGATCAACAGGCAATTCCTTTACAATTCCTCTGTTGTAAATTAATGTACCTGCTCCATTGCTTCCTAAAAAATAATATCCATTGTACGGAATAATTGAACGAATTGCTACATTGGGTATAGATGGCGTGTATACTTTTTTTATTTTTTTACTGTCAAAATTATATTGAAACAATCCTTTACCTGTAGCAATAAGCAGATTATTATTGCCTATATACTTTGCATCGTAAATATAATAATATAGTTCATTGAATTTAAAATGAATATCAGTAACTAATTGCCCTTGTTGATCGATATGTCCAATGAAATTAGTACCGATACAATAAATATATTTATCCTTTTCTACAAATACAATTGGACTCTTTATAGGATTTGAATTAGTTGATTTTTCTACATTGGCTTTAAGTGAATAAGCATGTATCTCATCAATATTTGCATAATAGACAACAGAATCTGCACTTAGAAATAAATTAGGGAAAGCAGCACGCTTAATAAATTTATTTCCGCTATAAATCATTTTATTAGTAGCAACAATATCTCCACTGTTTAAGTATACCTGACCATGGGGCAATGCTAACTGTGCATAAAATGACCTTTCAAGAGTAAACTCATAATTTTTTGATTGTACAAGATTAAAATATTTTGGACGCAATACAATTATTCCTTTGTTTTCAGTTCCTAAATAATATATTGCCGTATTGTTATCAAATCTCAAATAAAGTACATGCTCATTTTTGGGAATGTCTGCTGTAATTAATGACAAGGAAACCTGGCCATTATTTAATAATAATTCATACAATTCAGTTCCTACAATTAAATAAGATTTACCATTATTATAATCATGCAATAACTTGAATTTTTTACTCTCCTTAGCGTTGAAATAAAAAGGTTTAAGTTGATTTATAAACCGCAAAGTCGAATCGCCTAACCATTCAAAACAAGTTAGCGCAGTATCTATATAATATAATTTATTTTGAATTGTAAATGGCCATTGTTTATTGGCTAAGGCTTTAAATACTTTTTTTAGTGAATCTTTTTCTAATTGATATAGATTACGATATAGTCTGAGATATTTCTTACCCAAAACAGAGAACTCTTCCCACTCTTGAATATTTGTAGGAGATTTAAATGGATGAATGGGTAAAGACAAACCATTTTTTATATAAAAGAAACCTTCTGTACTCGTTGAAGCTATATTTTTAAAATTAAGGTCAAGCTTATTTTCATGAATAGCAATAACTTTAGAATCATCTGTAAGCACTAATATTCTTCCAGAATTACTCAAGCCTACCGAACGTACTCTTCCTCTATACTTATTAGGAAATGTAATTGAATCGGTAAATATTTCTAGTTCCTTTCCATTGTATCTTACTAACCCAGTTTCAGTAGCAATCCAGAGAAATTCTTTTTTTTTATCTAATTCAATCCCCCGTATACCATTTGAGGGCAATCCATTTTCAGTGTTAATTCGCTCTACAATGTATTTATTACGTGTTACTTGCGCATTTGCTGGGATGCACAAGTAACACATAAAAATAATGAATAAATAAAATTCAACTAATTGAACACGCATTGTAAAATACATCTATTAATCTTATAACCGATTGTCTAAAACGCCTTTACATGCTTAAATACAGGTATGCCTTTGGTTTTTAATACAACTATGGCTACTTCTGATGCATTAATAGGTTCATTAAACAAAAGAATTCTTTTATTACCAACTGTTGTTATTGTTTGTTGATACTTCACTTCTCCCTTGTTACTTACTGTGATTGCCACACCAGCTATTTTTTGTCCATACTTTACATCTTCCTGCAATATCAATCCTTTCATTATTACCGGTTTCTTTAAAATATAATAGCGACTATAATTATTGGATGGATTTTTTTTATCGGGCTCCGTTAAATTTAAAGATGCATTTTTTAATAAATTAGGCTGATTGAATATAGTGCGTTTATTGTAAAAACCGACTAATGCAGCAGAATCGTGTTCATTAATTAATCCCCTGCGATCTGGAGGAACATTTAATAATAAATTGGCACCTCTGCCAACTGTTCTTAAATATATTTTCATTAACTCATCTGGCGACTTCACTTTTTGGTCTTCTTCCTTATGATAAAACCAACCCGGCCTAATACTAACATCCGATTCTGCAGGTATATAATTTACTCCATTTACGTTACCTGTTAATAATGAATCTGTAGATGGTCCACCTTCACCTCTTTTGAATCCTGCCGTATCTAGGGTATTCCAATTGGTTTCACCCCCAATACCAGATTCATTTCCAATCCAACGCATATCCGGACCAATATCACTAAAAATTACTGTTTGAGGAGATAGCCTTCTAACCGTTTTTTCAAACCGATTCCAATCGTACACTTGCTTCTTGCCATTAGGACCTTCTCCATTTGCACCATCCCACCATAATTCCCAAATAGGACCATAATTTGTAAATAATTCTTCCATCATATTCACAAACACATCGTTGTATTTAGGGGTTCCATAATCGGGGTGATTTCTATCCCAAGGAGAAATGTAAACACCAAATTTCAATCCTGCTTTTTTACATGCAGCCGACAATTCAGCCAACACATCGCGCTTAAATGTACTCTGCTGAACAGTATGTGTTGAATACTTACTAGGCCATAAACAAAATCCATCATGGTGTTTTGCTGTTATAATTATCCCAGCTGCACCAGATTGCTTTGCAATCCTACACCATTGGTTACAATCCATTTCATTAGGATTAAATACTTCAGTTTTTTCTTTTCCATCGCCCCACTCTTTATCAGTAAATGTATTCGGCCCAAAATGCATGAATAAATAGTATTCATCTTCATGCCATTTTAACTGTGCTGAACTTGGTAAAGGATACTTACTTATTCCCGATTGCGCATTTGATAAGCAAGCAGAAAGTAAAAAGCAAATAACAACTATGAAATTTTTCATTGGCCAGAAATTTTTATTTAACCATGTTTATATTAAAAAATGTATAATAAAAAAAAATATTTTATTATACGGATATGTTGAAGAATGATTAACTGTTGTTCACCAAAAAATTATAATATTCCATTTCATAATTGTGCAGCTTATTATAAAAATTTTATAATAAGCAAATTACCGCAACAGCATTTTTTCTAGCTATTTTAACTGTATAAGTAATTGATTTTACAATTTTTTAGCAAGTACCCCGATTTCATAAATGTACGAAAAATTAATTAAAAGTTAAAAGAACAAAACTTAAATAATCAATACATAACATCGAAAAAAAACGTGCAAAACAATTCAACTTGTAATGCACGTTTTTTTTCGATGTCTGCTTTATCCTTTTAAATTAGTCAAGTAGCTCAACATCCTTAGGATATTTAGACTTGTTAAAAAAGAACAGATTATCTAACAATGGGGCGGTAAAACTAATATTATTAATCTTTAACTCTGTTATATTATTGCTTTTGTCTAATATGCTCGCTTTTGTTAAATTGCCAGATGTTTTATCAAAAAATATATTTACTTGGACAAAATTTTTCCGCTTGTCTAAAGGTTTCATTTCAATTTCATTATAAGCACCTTTAGAAGAAATTAGTTTGTAAGAAAAATCTTTTTCATAAGAGCCTGCTAATAATTTTTGGGGACTTAAAGATTGATTATTTTCTTCAACAGATGACTTAGTAATGGTTTTATTCCCATCGAAATTATAAACATTTTTCCCATCACAGATTATTTCTGTTTTTCCTTGTTTTAAAATATATTTTTCACCGTGCATGGAGAGTGTAAGCGACTTGCTACCAGCTGATCTTCCTTTACTTGTAACCGAATTAAGTATAAATGAAGCGGTGATTCCTTTGGCATTTTTCACTTTATTGCCAAATGTTTCTATGATTTTTTTTGCTGCAGGATCATTTTGAGCATGTAAAAAAAAAGTATTTGAAAAAATGATCAGCGCAGCTAAATAAAAACTTTTCATAGTATAAATTTGGAAGACAAATATAATATATTCGAGTATTTCACAGTGAAAACAAGGGCTACTTTAACATTAAAATTCAATAAATATGCCATTACTATTGAATCTTACTTAAAAGAATCAAAAAAATCTTGCAGTTCTAATTCTGTTTTAAAATATACTTCACGGGCTTTACTACCTTGGTTTGGGCCTACTATTCCTGCAGCCTCTAGCTGATCCATCAGTCTGCCGGCTCTATTGTACCCCAATTTCATTCTTCTTTGTATAAGAGAGGTAGAGCCCATTTGACTTTGCACAATTAATCGAGCTGCATCTTCAAATAGAGGGTCCCTGTCGCTGGAATCAAAATTTTTACCCTCCATGTCTTTTTCATCTACATATTCAGGCAATAAAAAAGCTTGTGGATAACCGCGTTGGTCACCAATAAATTCACAGACACCCTCCACTTCAGGCGTATCTACAAACGCACATTGTAAACGAGTAATTTCGCCATTATAACTCACTAATAAATCTCCTTTTCCAATTAACTGTTCTGCACCACCGGCATCTAAAATCGTTCTACTATCAATTTTACTAGACACTTTAAACGCTATTCGAGCAGGAAAGTTGGCTTTAATTGTTCCCGTTATGATGTTTACCGAAGGACGTTGGGTGGCAATTATCAAATGAATGCCAATAGCACGGGCTAACTGAGCTAATCGAGCAATTGGCATTTCCACTTCTTTACCTGCAGTCATTATTAAATCGGCAAACTCATCAACCACCAATACAATAAATGGCAAATATTGATGTCCTTTTTCAGGATTTAACTTTCGAGAGGTGAATTTTTCGTTGTATTCTTTGATGTTTCTACAACCAGCTTCTTTCAATAGATCATAGCGGTTATCCATTTCTATACAAAGGGCGTTCAAGGTATTTACCACCTTCTTGGTATCGGTTATGATCGATTCTTCTTCACCGGGTAATTTGGCTAAAAAGTGTTTTTCAATTGCCCTATACAGACTCAACTCTACTTTTTTAGGGTCTACCAACACAAATTTAAGTTGTGATGGATGTTTTTTGTACAATAAAGACACTAAAATGGCATTTAACCCAACCGATTTACCTTGACCAGTTGCACCCGCCATCAATAAATGTGGCATTGCAGCCAGATCTACAATAAAATTTTCATTATCAATCCGCTTTCCTATAGCAATAGGTAATGAAAAGGCACTTGACTGAAATTTCTCACTGGCCAGTAAAGTTTTCATACTCACTACTGTTTTACGCACATTAGGCACTTCAATACCAATGGTACCTTTTCCGGGGATTGGTGCAATTATTCTAATACCTAATGCGGCTAAACTTAAGGCAATATCATCTTCCAGATTTTTAATCCTACTTATCCGAACTCCAGGGGCAGGTACTATTTCATATAAAGTTACAGTAGGCCCTACAGTTGCAGCTATTCGTTGTATTGCTATATCATAATTTTTCAACGTAGCAATAATTTGATTTTTATTATTTTCTAACTCAGTAGGGTCATGTACAATTTTTTCACTTCCATGTGTTTCCAGTAAATCTAATTGAGGATATTTATAGTCCTTCAAATCTAACGTAACATCGTATTTAGTAGCCAAGGTTCCAATCACCGCCTCTAATTCATCATCATCAAATTCCTCATTAGACCCCTCTTTTATTTCTAATTCAAGCTTATCCGATAAGGGATTATCTGCTGTAATTTTTTTAACTGTTGGAATAATTGGCATTTCAATCAATGAATCTTCTTCACTGGTTGATTCCACTACACGTTCATTTATCGCTTTGATTGATTGATCTGCTGCAAATGGCTCATTCAACTCAACTTTAGCTGATTCACCAACAATAGCCAACGGAATTTTATTCACTTCTTTTTCAATCACATCAAAGCTGTTTAGTGGATGTAGTTCCTCATCTGGCAAAATAACTTCTCCTAATTTACTATCTTTCTTTAATTTATTTTTCCGTGGCGGGGTATTGACTTCATCTTCTACCCAAATGCTTTCCGCTTCTTCTAAATTTTCATCTACTAAAACAACATCCTCATTTGTTAAACTAGACTGCAGATTTGCATCAATCAAATCATCATCGTTTTTATCTAATAAATTAAACTTCCAATTGGGCAATTTAAATGTGGGATTAAATCGCCAAATAATGTATATAAAAATAGATATGCCAATAACAAATGAAGTACCTACATTCCCAATCCATTTTACCAACCAACCAGATAATAGTTCGCCTACGGCTCCCCCCCAAGAAAAATCGTCACCATTGGTTAAAAAAGACAACCCAATACTAGCCACCAATAATCCAATGATTACATATTTAATATTTCTAAGTAAACTAAATATTTTTCTTCCGAAAAGTAGGTTTACGCCTAATACAAAAAAGACCGTACAAAACAAATAAGAGGCAATACCAAAGCCGTTGTTCCATAGTGTGTGTGCTGCATACGCACCTAATACACCTAATAAATTATTCACCTTTACATCATCAATGGAAAATATTTTTATGCCGAATTGTTGTACTTTATCTTGATCTTCTTGCCAAGTAAATAAATAGGAGGTAAAAGCAATAAATAGGAATACGGCCAACAATAGACTAACAGCACCTGCAATTTTAGCTGTACGCTCATCTCTAGCCATTTCAACAACAGAAACTTCTACTTCCTTATCGGGGTTAAGCACTTCAGGATCTGGAGGTGGAGGCGTTTTCTTTCTTAATCTGTTTGCCATGAAGACAAATATAAGTTTTGATTGATATTGATGTAACCATACTCCTTTAATGTGCAAAACTGATTGCTCGTCTAACAGTTTTCCACCTAGAGTGTATGTTTTTTTATACCTACAGCTAAACAAATCCAAGCAGTTACCAATAACAGTCCTCCTATAGGAGTGATGGCGCCAATCCATTTAAATTGATCAAATCCAGCAATGAACAACCCGGTCATTACATAAAGTGAACCCGAAAAAACAGCCATTCCTGCAATAAATAATTTACCGGCAATTTGAATTAATTTAACTGGAAATTCTTTGTAGATAAGTGCAGTAAATAATAGGGCAAATACGTGGTAAAATTGATATCGAACAGCAGTCTCAAAAGTTGCTAAGATAGCAGGTGTAGCAAAGTCCTTCAATTTATGGGCCCCAAATGCACCAAAAATAACCGCCAAAGCGCCTAAATAGGTTGCAGTTTTGATAAATGCTTTATGCATTTTTAATGACTTGTTTAATGTTAGCTAAATTGATGTCTTTGCCTTGTAAATGAATCGTTGCTTTTGCATAAAATGGCTTTCGTTCTGCTATTTTTTGTGATAAAAATGCGGCTAAAGCATCATCATCTACTAACTGACTCAGCAATGGACGATGCGCTTTTTCCGCGCTTAATCGTTCTACCAAAACCTCTACCGATTCATCTAGCCAGATAGTAATGCCTTGCTGATTCATCCATTCCATGTTTTGATGAAAACACGGTGTTCCTCCACCAGTAGCCAATACAAATGATTTCTTTTCGCCAAACCACCTTAGTAATTTGGCTTCTGTTTTTCTGAACGATGCTTCTCCCTCCTCTTTAAAAATTTCGGCAATTGTTTTTTCTTCGGTAGTTTCAATGATATAATCCAAATCATATCCACCAGTTTTAAAGTGTTTAGCCAATTCCTGTTTCCAGTATGATTTTCCACACCCCATCATGCCTATTAAAAAAATTTTCACCATTGGAGGGATCAATTATTTGAATGCATTTAAACCTGTTACATCCATACCTGTAATTAATAAATGGATATCATGCGTTCCTTCGTAAGTTATTACACTTTCTAAATTCATCATATGACGCATAATACTATACTCCCCAGTAATACCCATTCCACCCAACATTTGACGGGCATCTCGAGCTATATTGGTGGC
This sequence comes from Sphingobacteriia bacterium, assembly GCA_947452295.1. GTDB lineage: Bacteria > Bacteroidota > Bacteroidia > Chitinophagales > Chitinophagaceae > Sediminibacterium. The sequence goes on along the minus strand of CANGCK010000047.1, from coordinate 14,213 downwards.
AATTTCACAACTATTACGCTTAGCCATACTCACTTGCTGAGGTGTTACTTTTCCCTGATCCATTAAAACACCAACCCGCCATACCAATAATTGAGCTTTCGTGATTTCAGTAATCATTTCAGCCAATTTTTTTTGTTGTAATTGGAATCCACCAATAGGTCGATCAAACTGAATCCGCTCCTTACTGTAACGCAATGCGGTATCATAACAATCCATCGCCGCCCCCAAAGCACCCCATGCAATTCCATAGCGTGCTTTTGTTAAACAGCCCAATGGCCCTTTTAACCCTTTAACATTGGGCAATATATTTTCTTTAGGAACTTTTACATTATCAAAAACTAATTCGCCTGTTGCACTTGCCCTTAAACTCCATTTACCATGCGTAGTAGGTGTTGTAAAGCCTTCCATGCCTCTTTCCACAATTAGCCCCTGAATATCGCCTGCTTCATTTTTTGCCCAAACTACCGCCAATTGTGCAAATGGTGCATTACTAATCCACATTTTTGCACCATTTAACACTACATGATCACCGGCATCCTTTATATTGGTAATCATCCCAGATGGATTGCTCCCATGATCAGGTTCTGTTAACCCAAAACAGCCTAACCATTCGCCCGAAGCTAGCTTGGGTAAATATTTATTTTTTTGGGCTTCACTTCCATAAGCATAAATAGGGTACATCACTAAACTTCCTTGTACACTTGCAGTACTTCTTACACCACTATCCCCTCGCTCTAATTCTTGCATCATCAACCCATAACTAATATAATCTAACCCTCCCCCACCATATTGTTCTGGTACAGTGGGACCAAAACAACCCAAATCGCCCAATTGCTTTACAATTTGCTGAGGAAATTCAGCTCGCTGCGCATAGTCTTCAATAATCGGAGAAATTTCTTTCTTCACATAGCTACGAACCGATTCTCGAATCATTTTATGTTCTTCGCTCAGTAAATCATCTATTAACAAATAATCCGGTGATTGAAATAAATCAGTTCTAGCAGCCATTTTTCGTTATTTATAATTTTTAATATTACAAAATTACAAGTAAGGCAGTAAAAAATAACATTTATATTTATTTTCTTTTATTTCCTGACTGTTCAATCTCTCTATTCATTTCTTCTTCATCAACCGGCCTTTCTGTTTTATCGCCAATTAAATAACGAGAAAAGTAATCACTCATCTTCCAAAAAAAGTACTCGGTCATATCCCCAAAACCATGTCGCTGGGTTGGCAATACAATCATGTCGAATCTTTTGTTGGCCTTGATTAGCGCATTAACCACTCGCATACTATTTGCAGGATGCACATTGTTATCTATTTCGCCATGAGAAAGTAACAACCTGCCCTTTAGATTTTTGGCTAGATCCGGATTTTTTTCAATATTGTATTGAAAACTAGTATCGCCTTTCTCACTAATAATTTCTTTTACTCCATGGTGTTTTTCACTCCACCAACGATTATAAATCGAGTTATCGTGATTACCCGCTGATGAAACTGCAACTTTGAAGAAATTAGGATATACCAACATTGCAGCTGTACTCATAAAACCGCCACCAGAATGACCATGTATCCCCACTCGGTTAATATCTAAAAAAGCATACTTATCAGCCAATTGTTCAGCAACAGCTTTTTTATCTGCCAACCCATAATCACGTAAATTACCATAGCCATAATTATGGTACCACTTACTTCTACTAGGGTGCCCGCCTCTATTTCCTAAAGTAATAACCACCATACCCAATTGCGCTAATCGGTCTGTTCTATCCATTCCTCTACTAAAAGCTTTATTAACCGCTTCTGTTTGTGGACCAGGATACACGTACTCAACAATAGGATACTTTTTGGTACTGTCAAAATCAAATGGCTTATACATTACTCCATATAAATCAGTAATACCATCATCCGCTTTTGCCTTAAATGGTTGAGGGAATTTATACCCTGCAGCAAATAAGCTACTCAAATCAGCAGTTTCCAAATCCATTATTTTCTTTCCATCAGAATTATATAAAACAGATGTAGGTGTAGTATTAACTCTTGAATAATTATCAACAATATAACGATTGTTATCATCCATCACTGAACTATGATCAAATTCACCTGCATTAAGTAATCGCAATCCTGTTCCATCAAAATTTATACGATAAGCATGCAAGTAATATGGATCTTCATTAGGCTCTCTTCCATTAGCAGAAAAATAAAGTACCCGGTTTTTCTCATCAATTCCCAAAATATCTTCACAATGCCAAGCACCAGAAGTAATTTGATTTTTCAATTTCCCATTTTCATCATACAAGTAAAAATGTGCCCAACCATCGTCTTCACTCCATTGAATCAATTCTTTTCCATTGTTCACTAAACCAACCCTTTTAATTTCGATTGAAGTATTCAATCGTTCTTCAATTAATGTTTTAGGTTGTGCGGTTTTCACATCCACACAAACAACATCAATCCGCTTCAAATCTCTGCTGGTTCTGCTCATGTAAAACTTAGTAGCATCTCCTAACCAAATAGCAGGCTTTACATCATCATCTCTATTACTAATTTTACCAGGATCACTCCAAACATTAATATCCTGGTCTTTAAAAAGACCGGCAGGAATTTCTCGAGCAGTTTTAGTATTTGCATCAAATAACAGCAAGTGCTCTACGGGTGCCTCTTTCTCTCCTGGCATCCAATATTTATATGTTTCTAGAGTAGGGCGTGGATCTGCTATACTATTAATCACCCACAAATCTTTCACTTTTCGGTTATCGGTTTTGTTGAGAACAAAGTTTTTTGAATCGGGCGACCAAAGCACATATACCGATTTACGCTTTGTTTTATTTTTTTCTTTTTCTATATTAGATTCTCCAAATCCATCTCCATGGTAACTGTAGTTTTCCTCCCCGTCTTTTGTTATTGCTACTTCCACAATAGTACTATCTTCCTCATTCTTTAAGGCCTTTTCATAGTTGGATTTATCCATCCAAAAAAGGTTATTATTCCTTCCAAATAGTACGGTATTTCCATCAGGTGAAACATTAGCCCAAGATGGTTTTCTTTTAGGTTTTTTAAAATCTGATAGTACTACTAACTCACCATTTTGAATATTGTATTCAAAATAAAACACTTTTTTCTCTTTAGTAGCTGCTGCACCTTTTTTAGCAGTAGTATCTTTTTTTTCTTCCTCTTTGGTTGATTTTACTTCAAATTGTAACCACTCCTCATCTCTTACAAAACGCATACTATCAATTGTTAAATGCTGCGCATCCATTGCATCATCAGTAATTCGGGTAAGTTTAGCCGCCAAAACTGCATTTTCAAATAACAACCGCTTTTCTCCTTTTGCAGCATCAACTAAATACCATTTTTTACCATTGGTAGTCTCGTACATATACCAAAACTTGTCAGATTTTTTTAGCCAATGTGGATCTACATTTAAACTAAATACCATCTTCTCTATTTTTTTAGGAGAAAATCTTGCAGTTAACGCATAGTTTGCTGTGGTATTTTCTATGGTTTGCGCTTGTAGATTATTAACTATAAGCAACACTAAAAGGAAACATATATTTTTCATAAGCAGTCGCATTTTTCGTTGATTACGAAGATAAGGAGGACTTTTGTTAATACATATATTTAACTTTTATTCATACATCATACCAAAATGTAGTTAAATTAATATAATTAAAGATCATTTTTTTATATTTTTGAATATATTTTATTAAAAAATGAATATATGCCTATTACTAATTACTATTTGGCACCGCTTTTATTATTATTTTGCTTTGGTTGTAAAAAAAATACAGTTGAAATAGTTGATTCCAGTCTTAATAAAAGATTAAATTCAATTGGTCAATATGAAGGATCATCATATTGTACTGCTACTTACATAGAAATACCCAATCAACATATCGACTCTCCTGCATATGTAATAACGAACGGACATTGCACTGCTATATTTTATGATGACAACAAAATTGATGTGGATATACCCTTAAATGCCACTATTATTTTTAACCTAATCCAAGGTGATTTGAATAAGCAAATTAAATTCAACACCAAAAAAATTGCATACAGTACCATGAAAGGTACAGATATAGCCATTATCGAATTAAATCATTCCAATAGAGCATTGCAAAACCAAGGGATTTTTCCGGTTCCCTTAGAACAAAGTTTACCAGCTTTAGGAACAAAAATTTCAGCATACGGCTATCCATTAAAATACACGCCAGTTGTATTACAACAAACAACCGGCAAATTAAGCGCCTCTTCTACTGTTGCAGAATTTATTTGGTTTTGGAATAAACTTTATAGCGCTGATTTCCCCAATATATCTTCAGGTAGTTCAGGATCACCAGTTTTTACAGACGTATCCAAAGGCTTATGGGGCATAATAAATACCACAACTATTGATGGAATTGGTGTATGCGAACTGGGGTCTCCTTGCGAATTCATCGCTCCCAACCAACCAACGGTTAAAAAAAATGTGACTTATATTGTAGACGTAACTAAATTAAAAGATTGTTTTAATGCAAAAGGATCATTCGACATCCATTCCGATTATTTTCCATTTGGAAAGCCTACCGATTTTTTTGTAAGTTTCCCTAATAGTGTTAGAAATTTCAATGCAAATACTGCGTTAAACAGTTCATTAATTTTTAATATAGATAACCCTCAAAACACATCCTATAAAATCGAATTATTCGAAGAGTATAACCCCGAAAATAAAAGTGGATTCATACCTATTTTAGCAAATCAAACCCAAACAAAATTTCCCACAAAAGAGGGCTTTTATATTATATCGGTTCTTAAAAACAATCGATTTGATCAGATGAATTACCTGACATTTAAAATGGATTTCACCCCACCCAATTTAAATTTAATTGAATTAAATCAAACTCAATCTGCCGAATCAACGGTAATTAATCCGGTATTTGTTTATCCGGAGTTGACACAATTTTATTGGAAATATGGTGCACAAGCTACTTGCAATTGTGAAGACAATAAGGATTTCGAAATATATAATCGTATACCCAAGAATATTGCCAAAGCTGAATTACCTGTTAAAGTTTGTATAAAGGGAGTCGACCTAGCTGGTAACACAACATCACCCAAAGAATTTATTATAAAGTAAAAAACAAACCGTCTTCATTTCATAAAGCAATTGTCTCAAACTACTGATTTAAATGAAGTTGCATTTCTTGCTGATACGCTTTCGCAGTTGCTTGAGCTGCCAAAGCAAAATTTTCTCCACCATCAGCAAAAATAATTGCTCTGCTTGCATTTACTAACAAGCCTGCATCTTTGTTCAAGCCAAATTTAGCAACTTCTGCTAAACTGCCCCCCTGTGCACCAACACCTGGCACCAATAAAAAATGATCCGGTAAAATAGCTCGTATATTTTCTAAATCAGCAGTTCTGGTTGCGCCAACAACAAACATTAAATTATTGGTTGTACCCCAACTTGCTGTTTTTACTAAAACTTGTTCATATAATTTCCTTTCTTGACTATTATTGGATGATATGAATAACTGCTGAAAATCAGCACTTCCAGCATTTGATGTTAATCCCAATACAATAGTTACTTTATCAGTATAATCCAAAAATGGACGAACACTATCTTCTCCCATATACGGCGCAACTGTTATCGCATCAAATGGAAGCACTTCAAAAAAAGTTTTTGCATACTGTGCAGATGTATTACCTATATCACCTCTTTTTGCATCTGCAATTGTAAAATGAGTAGAGGGAATATGCGCAAGTGTTTCTTCCATAGCTTCCCAGCCTTTTATCCCTTGTGATTCATAAAATGCGGTATTTATCTTATAACTAACGCAATAATCTTTTGTAGCATCAATAATTTGTTGATTAAACAGCACCACCCCCTCTTTGTTCTTTGGAAGATGCTTAGGAAGCTTAGTAATATCAGTATCTAAACCAACACATAAATAGGTAGACTTTTGCTTGATTTGGTTTACAAGTTCTTGTTTTGTCATTTTGCAAATATAAGCAGGTTCACTATTTAATATATTAACTGAAAAGCAGTGGTCAATAGTTTGAAAAAAACTATAAACAACCCCAATAAATTATGATTTTCTAGCCAAAATTATTAATCGTGGAGAAGTATTCACTTCAAAAGGTTGGAGTCGATAATTACCAAATACCTCCTCAATTTCAAGCCCTTGCTTTTTCAACATTTCAGAAAAATCGGATAAATAAAATTTCGCAACTCTTTCCGTATACAGATATCTGGGCACTTGATTTTGAGCATCTGAAATATTAATTTGCTTATAAAAATGCTGTTCATCATGCCATTTTTTTATATAGAAATTAACGTCCTCCAAAGTGGTAACATATGATTGACCATCTTGTTTTTCCGAAAAATCTACATTTAAGTAGTCAATTACCAATACCCCCCCATTACAAAGGCTGTTTGCGATCGACCTTATCGATTCATCGTGCTCATTTCTTGTGTTAAAATACCCAAAGCTGGTAAAAAAGTTAAACGCAAATTGAAAATGATTTTTTTGGAATGGAAGGCGCATATCATGTTCAAAAAAATGCAGTGTTGCCGACTCCTGCAGTTTAGCTTCTGCTATTGATTCTGCCGAAAGATCAATACCAGTTACATCAAACCCCATGTCAGCCAATGCAATGCTATGCCTACCTTTCCCACAAGCAACGTCTAGCATTTTACTGCCTTTAGCAGGATTGAGATAATGCACCAATGTTTCAATAAACGCATTGGCTTCCTCCTCGTTTCTATGCTGATACAACAAATGATAATAATGCGAGTTAAACCAATCTTTATACCATGCCTCCTGTTCCATAATTAATGTTTCAACTGCAAAAATACGATGGTAATACAAATAAAAAATTTGATTTATGTTTGTGGTTGATTAAATAACCATTATGGCATTAATTAAGAGCATTTCCGGCATTCGGGGAACAATTGGCGGAAAACCAGGTGATACATTAAGTCCTATAGATATTGTTAGATTTGCGGCGGCCTATGGTACTTGGCTTAAAGAACAATCGCATCCTAATAAAAAAGTAGTAATAGGCCGTGATGGCCGAATTAGCGGTTCGATGGTACAAGGATTAGTAGTAAATACATTATTAGCGTTAGGGATTGATGTGATTGACCTGGAGTTAAGCACTACCCCAACTGTAGAAATGGCGGTTGTTTTTGAAGAGGCAGCAGGTGGCATCATATTAACCGCTAGCCATAACCCCAAAGAATGGAATGCCCTGAAATTACTAAATAACAAAGGAGAATTTATTAGTGGCGATGATGGGGCTAAATTACTAGAGATCGCTACCAATGAATCTTTTGAATTTTCAAATGTAGACCAGTTGGGCACTTACACAAAAGATAATACTGCCTTAGCTAAACATATTAAAGCTGTTGTAAATTATCCGTTGGTAGATGTTGCTGCAATAAAAAAAGCTAAATTTAAAATTGTAGTAGATGCAATCAATAGTACTGGAGCCATAGCAGTCCCTGCCCTATTAAAAGCCCTTGGTGTAAAAGACTTTACGGTTTTAAACGAAACAGTAAATGGGCACTTTGCACATAACCCAGAGCCGCTACCCGAGCATTTAACGGAATTAAGCAATGAAGTAAATAAAATTGGCGCTCATTTAGGTATTGCGGTTGATCCGGATGTAGACAGGCTTTGCTTTGTTTGCGAAGACGGCAGCCTTTTTGGTGAAGAATACACACTGGTTGCTGTGGCCGATTACATACTAAAACATAGAAAAGGCAATACAGTAAGTAATATGAGTAGTACTAGAGCACTGAAAGACATTACCACACAACATAATGGTACCTATTCGGCAAGTGCAGTGGGTGAAGTAAATGTAGTAACCAAAATGAAAGCAGTTAATGCAGTAATTGGCGGTGAGGGCAATGGAGGAATTATTGTTCCTGATTTGCATTACGGTCGCGACGCATTAATTGGTATTGCACTATTTTTAACACATTTGGCAAAAGAAAAAAAATCAGTAAAACAGCTAAGGAATACCTATCCAGATTATTTTATCAGCAAAAACAAAATAGAATTACAAGCAGGTGTGGATTTAAATAAAATTTTTAATCGAATTAAAGATAAATACCAAAAACAACCTTTGCATACAGAAGATGGATTAAAAATAGAATTTGATAATGATTGGGTACATTTAAGAAGTAGCAATACAGAACCTATTATTCGCATATATGCAGAAAGTAATAGTGCCACCATCGCAGATAATATTGCTAAAAGATTAATGAGCGACATTCAAGAAGCCTCCAATTAATCTTTCATCAATTAGCCTTTTAATAATTCATTGGGTAACACAACAATATGAACAGAATTTATTTTGACAATGCAGCTACTACCGCATTAGACCCCTTGGTTCTTGAAGCCATGATGCCGTATCTTACACAACATTTTGGCAATCCATCTTCGATTTACAGCTATGGCAGAGAAACAAGAATGGCCATAGAAAATGCCAGAAAAACAGTAGCAAAATTATTAAATGCACATCCAGCCGAAATTTGCTTTACCAGTGGCGGAACAGAAAGCAGCAACACCGCTATCACTGCAGCAGTAAGAGATTTAGGCTGCAAACATATTATAAGTTCAGTTATAGAACACCATGCTACTACACATACTGTTGAACACCTACACCGCAAAGGAGAAGCGGCTCTCAGCTATGTAAATTTGCTTTCCAATGGCCATGTTAACTTAGCACACTTAGAAGAACTATTGAGTAACAGTACCGTAAAGTGTTTAGTCACCTTAATGCATGCGAACAATGAAATTGGCAATATGATTGATTTACATGAAGTGGGTAACTTATGTAAAAAATACAATGCAATATTTCACAGCGATACAGTGCAAACGGTAGGGCATTTCCCATTTGATCTAAGAAATACGCCTGTACATTTTATTACAGGGGCAGGCCATAAATTTCATGGCCCTAAAGGGATTGGCATATTATATATTAACGAAAATGTAAAAATAAATCCATTTGTACATGGCGGTAGCCAAGAAAGAAATATGCGTGCTGGTACCGAAAATCTATATGGTATTATTGGATTTGCCAAAGCCCTAGATTTAGCAACAGAAAACCATGAAAAAGAAAGCGCCTACATTAAAGAACTAAAACTTTACATGATGGCACAATTACAACAACATATTAACAAGGTTACTTTTAATGGTGATGTATTGAATAGAAGTCTTTATGCAGTATTAAGTGCAAGCTTTCCTAAAACAGAAAAAAGTGAAATGATATTGTTTAATTTAGACATCAACAATATTTGTGCAAGTGGTGGAAGTGCATGCACCAGTGGGGCCGACCAGGGCTCTCATGTAATTAGAGCAATCAACAATAACCCCAACCAAGTAACCGTTCGCTTTTCTTTTAGTAAACAAAATACAAAAGAGGAAATTGATTATGTAGTTGAAAAGCTACAATCACTGATTTAAAAAATTAGTCTCTTTCACCCATCAACCCCCTAATTACCACGCTAGCAGCCATACACCCAAATATAGCAGGCATATAACTAATTGTACCTATTATTGATTTTTTGGGATAGGCTTTTTCAGTTTCAATGATTTTAGACTGATCAACCTTCTCGGCACTAAACACAACAGTCAAGCCTTTATAAATACCCAATCCATGTAATTTTTTTCGAACATATGCTGCTAAATTGCATTGATAAGTTTTGGAGATATCTGTTATCAATACTTGTGAAGGGTCTATTTTCCCTCCAGCACCTAAAGAACTTACAATTGGAATTTTACGATCGATACATCCTTTTATAAAAAATACTTTGGGTGATAATGTATCTATACAATCAACCGCATAATCATACTGTGCTTCCGATAATAATTCTTGTGTTAGTTCATCTTTAATATAAATGGTTTTTATACATAAATCTAAGTTGGGATTAATATCTTTTAGTCGCTCCCCCATTACTTCCGACTTCAACTTACCTGCTGTTGAATGCAATGCAGGTATTTGGCGGTTAGTATTACTTAAATCTACGGTATCGGCATCTACAATGGTCATTTTGCCTACTCCAGCCCTTGCAATCATTTCAGCGCAAATACCTCCAACACCACCTAAACCTACTACTAACACATGCTTTTGCATCAATGCTTCAACAGGCGCATCCCCTAATAAAAGCTGCGATCTACTCATCCAATAAGGAACCATAAACAGTAAAAATTCAAAAGTGAAAATTCAATAATAAAAAGTAAAAAATCAAATGTAATTAATTATTGATTATTAATGATGATTTAACGATGGATTGAATTATTTGAGTAATTTCATCAGCTAATTACCCAGATAATGCGTATTACTATTTTATTTTTAACCCTAATGATGGGGGTATCATATACCCAAGTATTGTTATCACAAACATACGTAGTAATTGAACTTCAAGAAGGACAAAAAACAAGTTTGAGAGGTTTAAGTGTGGTATCGGATAAAATCATCTGGGTTAGCGGTAGTAAGGGCACAATCGGAAAATCAATCAATGGAGGCATTTCATGGGAATGGATGCAAGTACCTAACAATACGGAAAGAGACTTTAGAGACATAGAAGCTTTTGATGAAAATACAGCAATCATTATGGGAATTGCAGCACCAGCAATCATATTAAAAACCACTAATGGTGGAAAAAGTTGGAATACAGTACTGATTGATTCTACCAAAGGAATGTTTTTAGATGCAATGCATTTTGTGGACAATCTAAATGGCATTGTTATAGGCGATCCAATTGCAGATTTCCCTTATTTAGCCATTACAAAAAATGGTGGCAACAGTTGGGAAAAATTGCCAAATGAAAACAATAATAAAGTTTTGGAAGGCGAAGCATTTTTTGCTTCGAGCGGCTCCAATATTCAATTATTGAACAACAATTTTTATAAGCCAGCTTACGCTTACATTTCAGGCGGCAAAAATTCTAGATTAAACATTAACCATCATTTTTTTGATTTCCCAATAATCAAAGGGAAAGAATCTACCGGTGCCAATTCAATCGCCTTCAATTCATTAAAAAATAAAGGAATAATTATTGGAGGAGATTTTGCCAATGATACCATCACATCCAACAATTGCTACCTTTTTACAATTCACAATGGAGCTGTTGAATTTAAAGCCCCAAAAACACCTCCTTTTGGTTATAAATCTTGTGTGATTTACGCTAATAACAACCATTTAATTGCTTGTGGAACATCAGGAACTGATATCTCATTAGATGGCGGAATGAATTGGCAGCACATCCATTCAAAAAGCTATCACGTGGTTCAAAAAGCTAAAATGGGTAATGCCATTTTTTTAGCAGGTGGTATGGGAAAAATCGCAAGAGTAGAAGTTGTACAATAGCTGCAAAATTATCCTATTAATTTTTCAACTATAAACTAGCTTGTAGCTTTTCAACCATCTTAAAAGTAGCCGGACAATAAGAAATATTTTGTTGATGAACATGAATATATTCAACCATTTTCTTTTTCTTTAAATGAGGGAAACCCGCACAATCCGCTGGTCTTACTAAATAAATACTACACATATTGTTGGCCTTATTTAAAAACTGACAAGGTTGTTTTTTGTTCATCCAATCTCCATCTTCTTCTTCAAAGTACAACCATTTTTCTTTAAATTCTTTTGGCGTCATATCAAAATGTTCCGATATACGTTTTATGTCTTTTGCAGTAAATGTAGGGCTCATGGTTTTGCAACAATTGGCGCAGGTTAAACAGTCTATTTCCTGCCAAACTTCAGCGTCTATCTTCTCCGCTAATTTATCTAATCCTTTAGGAGGGTTCTTTTCAATCTTTCCCAAAAATTTTTTCATTGCTTTTGAATGATGATTAACTTTTTGCTTGAAAGAACGTAAATTAACTAGCATAGTATAATGATTAAAATGGAAAAGCGAATATAACTTTAAAATTCAAATGTCAAAATTCAAAAGTCAAAATTTGTAGGAAGATTGAATGATTAATGATCAATTATCCATTCATTTTTGGCTTTTTACTTTTTAGTTTTTACTTTTATTACTATGTGGGAAGCCTATAAGAAAGGATTCAAAGCTTATTTAAGATTAGAACGTTCGTTGAGTGAAAATTCAGTGGAAGCATACTTACGAGATATAACCCACCTTACCGAATTTCTATTGATTATTAACCAACCTAAATCGCCCGGTGAAATTGTACTAAAAGACTTACAATCTTTTGTAAAATGGATTGGCGAATTGGGCATGACAGCTACTTCACAAGCAAGAATTATTTCCGGAATTAGAGGCTTTTATAAATATTGTTTAATTGAACAAATCTGCACACTCGATCCTTCTGTACTTTTAGAAGCGCCCAAGACAAAAAGAAGTTTACCCGACACATTAAGCTTCGATGAAATAGAAAACATGATTGCACAAATTGATTTAAGTAGTGCCGAAGGTGGAAGAAACAAAGCAATTATAGAAACTATGTACAGCTGTGGATTAAGGGTTAGTGAATTGGTTAATTTAAAAATTTCAGGGTTGTATTTAGATGTTGGATTTATTAGAGTTACTGGAAAGGGAGACAAAGAAAGGCTTGTTCCTATTGGCACCGATGCAATTAAATACATTAATATTTATAAAGAATCAATAAGGTCGCATCAACCCATACAGCCAAAATTCGAAGACATTTTATTTTTAAATAGACGAGGGAAAAACTTAACCAGGGTAATGATTTTTTACATTATTAAAGACCTAGCCAAAAAAGCTGGAATTACAAAAACCATTTCCCCACATACCCTGAGACACTCTTTTGCAACGCATTTAGTGGAGGGTGGTGCCGATTTGCGAGCTGTTCAAGAAATGTTGGGGCACGAAAGTATTACCACAACCGAAATATACACACATTTAGATCGCGACTTTTTACGAGATACCCTTCAACGCTTTCATCCTGGATTTAAGTAATCAACTACGCATACAACCTTTTCATGCTAAAACTGTTGATATAAGTTTGATGAAAATAAAAATTGATCCTATAACTTTATAAAAAAATAAATAAACATGAAATAATACCATTTTCGATTGTTTGTCAACAACCGAAAATGATTTACGAATTACATGTGACCATTAACAAACAATTAAACATACACACATGAAAAAATTGATTTTAGCAGGAATGCTACTTTGCGGTTTAACGGGTATTGCACAAATTAAAATGCCTGCTCCGAGTCCAGTACAAAAAATATCTCAAGATTTTGGATTAGGTAAGATAGAACTTACTTATTCTCGACCTAATATTAAAGGAAGAGCACTATTAAAAGACAAAAGTGAACTGGCTCCACTAGGTCAAATGTGGCGCACTGGTGCCAACGCGGCAACAAGATTATATTTTACCGACAATGTAATGATTGGTGGAAAATTATTAGATACCGGTGCATATGTATTATATACCATACCTGGTAGCGATTATTGGGATATCATCATAAATAAAGGATTAAATAATTGGGGTACAGATGGTTATAAAGAAAGCGAAGATGTAGTTAGAGTAAAGGTTAAATCAATTAAATTAAATGATTGGGTAGAAACTTTTACAATGCAGTTTGTTAATATTGCCGCAGAAAGTACAGAACTACAGTTGTTGTGGGGTAAAACAGCAGTAAATATCCCAATGAGTACAAATGTGAAAGACCGCATTCGTGCTCAGGTAGAAAAAGCATTGAGTGCAGATGCAGTTAATGGCAATGTTTACTCATCGGCTGCTAATTTCTATTTTGATTGGGAGAAAGACTATACCAAAGCATTAAACAACGCTAAAAAAGCAACTGATGCCAATCCAAAGGCATATTGGTTGTTTTTACTAACAGCTAAAATCCAAAAGGCTTTGGGCAACAAAATTGATGCGAAAGCGAGTGCTGAAAAATGTATTTCTATTGCTGCTGAAGCCAAAAACGATGATTATGTTCGCATGGCGAATGAATTGATTAAAAGTTTGTAACAAACAAACTCAATAAAATTAAAAGGGGTAGTCTATATTTAAATAGTGCTACCCCTTTTCGTTATTTTACATTACGCTAAAGTCGCCGTCTTCTTTTTACTTTTGACTTTTTACTTTTTACTTTATCACCCTGCCATATCAGGAACTGCATCAACCTTGTAAGCACCAGCATCTAATTTAGCCTTTGTTTCACTGAATGCAGTTAATGTTTCTTCAATATCTGCGTCGGTATGTGCCGCCGATGGAATT
>CANGCK010000046.1 GCA_947452295.1 Sphingobacteriia bacterium | reverse complement strand
TTAAACCCCTACAAAAAAACGTGTTTATTAAATGGGTATGATGATATTGATTTCCTATTAAGTAAAAGAGAAACGATTGCACAATTTGAAAAAGAAAAAGTTTAGTTTATGGATAAGAAAATAGCAGTGATAAATGGTGATGGAATAGGACCGGAAGTAACCGCTCAATCAATAAAAGTATTGAATGTTATTGCACAAGAGTTTAACCATAGTTTTAGTTATACCAATGTATTAATGGGAGCCGATGCGATCGATAAAACAGGCAATCCCTTACCGGATGAAACATTAGATATTTGTAAACAAAGTGATGCGATTTTATTTGGTGCAATCGGTCATCCAAAATACGACAATGACCCAACAGCAAAAGTGAGACCGGAACAAGGGTTGCTGAAATTGCGCAAAGAATTACAATTATTTGCCAACATACGCCCTATTAACACTTACGAATCACTTCAGCATTTATCTCCTTTAAAAAGCAAACAGTTAGAAGGGGTAGATTTTATTATTTTCAGAGAGTTAACAGGAGGTATTTATTTTGGTAAGCGTACATTAAATGACGAACAAAATTATGCTACCGATGAGTGTGCGTATAGTGCCGATGAAATTGAAAGAGTGGCTAAACAGGCATTTCAATATGCACAAACCAGAAGAAAAAAATTAACCTTAATTGATAAAGCCAATGTGTTAGAAACCTCTCGCTTATGGCGTAAGGTGGTACAAACTTTGTCTGCACAATTTCCGGATGTAGCTGTTGACTATATGTTTGTAGATAATGCAGCGATGCAAATAATTATTAATCCTGCACAGTTTGATGTAGTGCTTACTGAGAATATGTTTGGTGATATCATTAGTGATGAAGCCAGTGTATTAAGTGGTTCTTTGGGTTTGTTACCTTCCGCATCTGTAGGAAACGGTGCAGCACTATTTGAGCCTATTCATGGTTCATACCCACAAGCTGCAGGAAAAGATATTGCTAATCCGCTGGGTTCTATTTTATCGGCAGCAATGATGTTAGATCATTTTGGGATGCATACAGAAGCCAAAACAGTTAGAGAAGCTGTTAACTGGTCGCTTACACACCGTTTTGTATCGAAAGACATTGATCCGATTAACAATTATGGCACCAATGCAATTGGCGACCTTATTGCAGATTATGTAAAGAAGCATGCAAAAACAGGCGCACCCGAAAGTGGCGAATCGCATGCATCTACTATTATTTAATACAAACAGTTGTAAGTATTAAATAGTAAAAAAGTTCTTTGTGAAATAAAATGACTGCATTACCTTTACGTAGAAGTAAACATCTATGTTAAATAAAGGAAACAATACAATCACTCCAACAATTATGACAATTATTATTGTCATGGTGATTATTATTATTCCGGTAATGCAAGGGGATGTACTTTAGTAAGTAAACAACAACTTAAAATACAAGCCCCGCCTAATCCGCGGGGCTTTTTTTTAACATTAAATTACCTGAGATAGATGCGTAATATTATGCAGTAGCAATGGTTTTTTAGTGAAGTTTAAAAGAGTAAAAAAGCAACACATGACATAGCCATAAGCAAGGTTTGCATACCAACCGAAATGTTTATCAGGCGTATTCCATGTAACAAATAAAATCAATAAATAGCAACACATGCATTATTATAACAACAATACCATTCTGTACCATAATGGAAAATTGGTTAAAGCAGCTGATGAAAAAATAGATTTGTATAGCCAGTCTTTACATTACGGTTTATCTGTGTTTGAAGGTATTCGTTCTTATAAAACGGCATCGGGTGAAACAAAAATCTTTAAACCTGTTGAGCATTTTGAGCGGTTAAAAATTTCTGCAGAAACAGTGAATCTCCCTTATCCGTATCAAACACAAGATTTAATTGATGCTACATATGAAGTATTGAAGTTGAATAATTTGCAGGATGCTTATATACGTCCGGTAGTATATGCACCTGCTAACATGAGTTTCTCTCCCAATACCGAATCGTACATTTTTATACAGGCATGGGAAATGGCGCCATTTTTAGGTGAAAAGTTGTTGCGTATTATGACTTCCTCTTTTCAACGCCCAAATCCAAAAGCATTTAAAATGCATGCTAAAGTTGCCGGTCATTATGTAAACTCAATATTAGCCAGCCAGGAAGCTAAATCGAAAGGCTTTGATGAAGCATTGTTATTAGACATCAATGACCATATAGCTGAAGGCCCGGGTTCAAACATCTTCTTTGAAAAAGACGGTGTACTCCATACCCCTAAACCGGGATATATTCTTTCAGGAATTACTAGGGCAACTGTTGTTGAAATATGTGGTGCATTAAATATTCCGATTGTTGAAAGTGCATATACCATCGAACAATTAAAAGAGGCAGAATCAGTTTTCTTTTGTGGCACTGCAGCAGAAGTAATTGGATGGGAATCAATAGACGATACTGTTTTCCCAAAACCTTGGAAAGAATCAATGGGCGCTAAAATCCAACAAGCATATAACGACCTTGTTCACGAAAAAAAATAATTAATTAAGTAGAAAGCAATCATCATCATGGAATTAAATAGATATAGTAAATCAATCACGCAAGACCCTACGCAACCTGCCGCACAAGCAATGTTGTATGGCATAGGATTAACGGAAGAGGATTTAAAAAAAGCACAGGTAGGTATAGTGAGTATGGGCTACGATGGTAATACCTGTAACATGCACTTGAACGATTTAGCCAAAGTGGTTAAGCAAGGTGTATGGGACAATGATATGGTTGGATTGATTTTTAATACCATTGGAGTAAGTGATGGAATGAGCAATGGCTTACCGGGAATGCGTTACTCATTGGTAAGTAGAGATATTATTGCAGATTCTATTGAAGCTGTTTGTGGAGCACAGTGTTACGATTCTGTGATTGCAATACCAGGCTGCGATAAAAATATGCCAGGATCTATTATTGCCATGGGTAGATTAAATCGCCCGTCTATAATGGTGTATGGCGGAACGATTGCACCTGGACATTATAAGGGGCAAGATTTAAACATTATTTCAGCATTTGAAGCGTTGGGTCAAAAAATGGCCGGCCAATTAGAAGAGGGCGATTTCAAAGCCATCATTCAACATGCTTGTCCGGGTGCAGGAGCCTGTGGTGGTATGTATACTGCCAACACCATGGCATCGGCTATAGAAGCATTGGGTATGAGTTTACCTTACTCATCTTCAAACCCTGCATTGAGTGAAGAAAAACAAAAAGAGTGTATTGAGGCAGGCAAGGCTATTAAATTATTGATGGAAAAAAATATTCTTCCGCGAGATATCATGACACGTAAAGCATTTGAAAATGCCATTACTTTAATTATGATCTTAGGGGGAAGTACCAATGCAGTATTGCATTTAATAGCAATGGCTAAAAGTGTGGATGTTCCTTTAACGCAAGACGATTTTCAGGCGATAAGTGATAAAATTCCTGTATTGGCAGACTTTAAACCAAGTGGTAAATACTTAATGCAAGACCTACACCAATATGGTGGCGTGCCTGCTGTAATGAAATATTTATTGAAGAAAGGATTATTGCATGGAGATTGTTTAACAGTAACCGGAAAAACAATAGCTGAAAATTTAACCGATGCGCCAGATTTAGATTTTGATCAACAAAAAATCATTTATCCGTTAGAAAATCCATTAAAGGCAACTGGTCATCTACAAATATTATACGGCAATTTAGCAACTGGAGGAAGTGTTGCGAAAATTTCTGGTAAAGAAGGCGAATTATTTGAAGGGCCTGCACGTGTATTTGATGGAGAGCAAGAATTAATTGCAGGAATTAACTCTGGGAGAATCAAAGCAGGTAATGTAGTGGTGATCAGAAATGTTGGTCCTGTAGGCGCGCCCGGTATGCCAGAAATGTTGAAACCAACTTCTGCAATTATTGGAGCCGGTTTAGGTAAGTCGGTTGCCTTAATTACCGATGGAAGATTTAGTGGGGGCACACATGGTTTTGTTGTAGGACATATTACACCGGAAGCGGTTAATGGCGGGTTGATTGGGTTGGTAGAAGATAATGACATTATTGAATTGAATGTAGCTACCAAAAAAATGACACTCAAAGTAAGCGAAGAGGTGCTTGCTGAAAGAAGAGCAAAATGGGTTAAGCCAGCTCCTAAAGCAACCAAAGGATTGTTATTTAAATACGCACAGTGTGTTAAAGATGCATCTGAAGGATGTGTTACAGATGAAGCATAAAACGAGTGCTATAAAGCATTAGTACATTATAAGATTTTAAAACGAATTGTATGAGTACAATTGAACAAACAACACCAACAGTTGATGCAAAAAATGCCAATGAAATTTTAAAAGATTCATTAGCAGGTACTGTAGAATTAACTGGATCGCAAGCAGTATTAGAAGCATTAATTGCCGAAGGCGTAGATACAGTGTTTGGGTATCCAGGCGGTGCTATTATGCCAATATACGATGCATTGTATGATTACAATGATCGGTTAAAACATATTCTGGTACGTCATGAGCAGGGCGGAATACATGCCGGACAAGGCTATGCACGTAGTAGTGGTAAAGTTGGTGTAGTATTTGCTACCAGCGGACCAGGCGCTACTAATTTAGTAACAGGCTTAGCAGATGCTATGATAGATAGTACTCCTTTGGTATGTGTAACGGGTCAGGTATTTGCACACTTGTTAGGAACAGATGCATTTCAAGAAACAGATGTAATTAACATCACTACTCCAGTTACTAAATGGAATTATCAGGTTACCGATGCCAATGAAATACCGCACGTATTGGCTAAAGCATTTTATATTGCAGGTACTGGCAGACCCGGCCCTGTATTAATAGATATTACCAAGAATGCTCAGATACAGAAAATAGATTATAAGGGATACGAAAAATGTACGCACATAAGAAGCTATCGACCAAAACCAATAGTTCGAAAATCTTATGTAGAAGATGCCGCCAAAATGATCAACGAAGCGAAGAAGCCATTTGTGTTATTTGGTCAAGGTGTTATATTAGGCAAAGCAGAAAAAGAGTTTAAAGCATTTATTGAAAAAGGAGGGTTGCCTGCTGCATGGACACTATTAGGATTAAGCGCATTACCAACAGATCATCCATTAAATGTTGGAATGTTAGGTATGCATGGCAACTATGGCCCTAATGTATTAACCAATGAGTGTGATGTATTGATTGCTGTGGGTATGCGTTTTGATGATCGGGTAACCGGGCGCTTAGATAAATATGCGAAGCAGGCTAAAGTAATTCACTTGGATATTGATCCGGCAGAAATAGACAAAAATGTAAAAGCCGATGTGCCTGTATGGGGAGATTGTAAAGAAACTTTGCCATTACTAACCAAATTGATTCAAGAGAAACAACATACTGAATGGCTGGCTAAATTTAATGAATTTACTCGTCAGGAAAATGAAGTAGTGATACAACATGAATTACATCCAACAACTGATGAGTTGACAATGGGTGAAGTAATCAATCTATTGAATGAACTTACTAATGGAGATGCTATTATTGTAACTGATGTAGGTCAGCATCAAATGGTTGCTTGCAGATATGCAAAATTCAATCAATCAAAGAGCAATGTTACTTCAGGCGGTTTAGGTACCATGGGTTTTGGTCTTCCAGCTGCTATTGGTGCAAAGTTTGGCGCACCTGAAAGAACTGTAATTGCTGTAATAGGAGATGGAGGATTTCAGATGACACTTCAAGAATTAGGTACCATCATGCAAACCGGTTTAGACGTAAAAATATTAATTCTTAACAATCGCTTTTTAGGAATGGTACGTCAGTGGCAACAATTGTTTAATGATAAACGCTATTCATTTGTTGATATAGAAAGTCCGGACTATGTGCAATTGGTTAAAGCGTATGGTATTGAAGGAAATAGAATTAATGAAAGATCAGCTATTAAGACGGCATTACAAACAATGCTTAATCATAAAGGTTCCTACTTATTAGAAGTAATGGTTGGCAAAGAGAACAACGTATTTCCAATGGTACCACAAGGTTGTAGCGTATCAGAAATCAGATTAAAATAGAATAGTTATATGAAATTAGAATATACCATCACCGTTTATACAGAAAACCAGGTAGGTTTATTGAACCGTATTGCCATTATTTTTTCTAGAAGAAAAATAAATGTAGAAAGTTTAAATGTATCTCCATCGGAAGTAGAGGGCATTCATCGCTTTACTATTGTTATTAATGAAACAGAAGAAGTTGTAAGAAAATTGTGCAGACAAATAGAGCGTCAGGTAGAAGTATTGAAAGCATATTACAATACCAATGAAGAAATTATTTGGCAAGAAATGGCTTTGTATAAAGTGCCAACAGATGAAGTAGCAGAGAAAATGAAGGTAGAAAGATTGCTTCGTGAGCATGGCGCAAGAGCGGTAGTGATAAGAAAAGACTATACTATTTTTGAAACTACTGGTCAAAGAGAGGAAACAGATAAACTGGTTAAAGTGCTTGAGCCATTTGGATTGATAGAGTTTGTAAGAAGTGCACGAGTGGCAATTATTAAAGCCAGCAAAGGATTCCATGAAAAATTAAAAGAATTTGAAATTCAAGAGCCTTCAGAAGAGCTAGCAGAAAACGAATTTTTGGACCAAGGGCAGGGTGTGTTTACCATGTAGAGAAGCCATGCTGGCGTCTTTTAAAATTTAAAATTCAAAAGTCAAAAGTCAAAAAAAGACCCTAACACGGTTAAATATTTATAACAAAACAAACAATCAATAAACAATGGCAAATTATTTCAACTCATTACCGCTGCGTGAACAATTAAATCAATTGGGAGTATGTGAATTTATGGACAAGTCGGCATTTGCTGATGGTGTTACCGCATTAAAAGGAAAAAAATTAGTGATAGTAGGTTGTGGAGCACAGGGTTTAAACCAAGGTTTAAACTTGCGTGATTCGGGCTTAGATGTTTCATATGCACTTCGTCAAGAAGCAATCGATCAAAAAAGAGCTTCATGGAAAAATGCTACCGACAATAATTTTACTGTTGGTACTTATGAAGCATTAATACCTACTGCCGATGTAGTGATTAATCTTACTCCCGATAAGCAACATACATCTGTTGTTACTGCAATTATGCCATTGATGAAAAAAGGCGCAACACTTTCTTATTCACATGGTTTTAATATTGTAGAAGAAGGTATGCAAATCAGAAAAGACATTACCGTAATAATGGTTGCACCAAAATGTCCGGGTACTGAAGTACGGGAAGAATACAAAAGAGGATTTGGCGTACCTACATTGATTGCAGTACATCCGGAGAATGACCCTGAAGGTAAGGGATGGGATTATGCCAAAGCATATTGTGTAGGAACAGGTGGACATAGAGCAGGTGTATTGAAATCATCATTTGTAGCCGAAGTAAAATCTGATTTAATGGGCGAACAAACTATATTATGTGGTTTGTTACAAACAGGCTCTATACTTTCTTTCGATAAAATGATAGAGAAAGGAATTGCACCTGAATATGCAGCCAAATTAATTCAATATGGTTGGGAAGTAGTTACAGAAGCCCTAAAACAAGGAGGTATTACTGCAATGATGGATCGATTATCTAATCCTGCAAAAATAAAAGCCTTTGAATTATCAGAAGAATTGAAAGACATAATGCGTCCGTTGTTTCAAAAACACCAGGATGATATTATGAGTGGTGTATTTTCTTCTACCATGATGCAAGACTGGGCCAATGATGATAAAAACTTATTGACTTGGAGAGAAGCAACTGGTCAAACTGCGTTTGAAAAAACAGCGCCAGGTTCAATGAAAATTGCTGAGCAAGAGTATTTCGATAATGGATTATTGATGGTAGCTTTTGTTAGAGCTGGCGTAGAATTGGCATTTGAAACAATGGTAGAAGCTGGTATTAAAGAAGAATCGGCGTACTACGAATCATTGCACGAAACACCATTAATAGCCAACACGATTGCCCGTAAGAAGTTATACGAAATGAACAGAGTAATTTCAGATACTGCAGAATATGGTTGTTATTTATTTGATCATGCATGTAAACCATTGTTGACCAATTTCATGCAAAAAATTGATACAGATGTAATTGGTAAAAATTATAATGCAGGAAAAGATGGCGGAGTAGATAATAAAACATTAATCGCTATTAATGCAGTAATTCGTTATCACCCGGTAGAATTAATTGGAGAAGAATTGAGACAGGCAATGACCGACATGAAAACAATCAGTACTAACGCTTGATATTGAACAAATGCTTAATGAAGAAGTTAAAGGGTCTGAACTGTTTGGTCTTGATGTGAAGGGGGCAGAAGAAAGACTTCGAAATATAGTTACGCATACGCCACTAACTTATAATACCAATCTGTCTAAAAAATACGATTGTAAAGTATATTTAAAGAGAGAGGATTTACAAATAGTGCGTTCGTATAAATTACGTGGCGCGTATAATATGATCAGCAGCTTGCCTGCTGATCAATTATCGCGAGGGGTTGTATGTGCAAGCGCGGGAAATCATGCGCAGGGTTTTGCATACAGTTGTAAAAAATTAAACATAAAGGGCGTTGTTTTTATGCCCATTATCACGCCCAACCAAAAGGTTAGTCAAACAAAAATGTTTGGTGATGGTAATGTGGAAATTAAATTAGTAGGAGATACATTTGATGATTGTGCTTTTGCAGCGAAAGAATATACCGCTGCAAATAACATGACATTCATTCCTCCTTTTGATCATCAAAAAATTATTGAAGGTCAGGCAACAGTTGCTGTAGAAATATTGAATGATTTGCCAACAATTGATTATGTATTTTCTCCACTGGGCGGCGGAGGCTTAACGGCAGGCATGGGGGCATATTTTAAAAAACATTCACCTCATACTAAAATCATCGGCATAGAGCCGGAAGGGGCTCCATCAATGACCGTTGCATTAAAAGCAGGCCATCCGGTAACTTTAGAAAGTATTGAACGTTTTGTAGATGGTGCTGCTGTTAAAAAAGTGGGTGAGTTTACATTCAATATTTGTAAAGAAGTAATGGATAAAATGTGTTTGGTTAACGAAGGAAAAGTGTGTACCACCATTTTAAAATTATATAATGAAGATGCTATTGTAGTAGAGCCTGCAGGAGCATTGTCTATAGCAGTTTTAGATGATTTTGCCGATGAAATAAAAGGCAAAACAGTAGTTTGTATCATAAGCGGAAGCAATAATGATATTGATCGTATGCAAGAGATTAAAGAAAGATCATTGCAATACGAGGGACTAAAACATTATTTTTTGATTCGTTTTGCCCAACGTCCCGGTGCATTAAAGGAATTTGTAAATCATGTATTAGGACCTACAGATGATATTACGCGATTTGAATACGTACAAAAAAATAATAAAGAAGCAGGCCCGGCTTTGGTAGGGATAGAGTTACAGTCGAGTAAAGATTATGCCGCATTGATAGATAACATGAAGCGGTTCAACATTAATTATACTGCACTCGACCAAAACGACAATGTATTTGCTTATTTAGTTTAACATTAGTTTTAAAGATTTATAATAATAGAATTTATGCAGGTTTTAAAATTCGGAGGGAGTTCGGTTGCCAATGCAACAAATATCAATAAGGTTGTTTCGATAGTAGTGAACGCAAAAGAAAAGGAGCCGGTTATATTAGTAGTTTCTGCTTTGGGAGGTGTAACCGATCAATTAATATTAACAGGCACTTTAGCTGCAAATGGCAATGAAGAATACAAGCAGCAAATGAAAGCCATTGAAAACAAGCATTTAGATGCTGTTAGAGAATTATTGCCTATACAAGAACAAAGTGCAACATTAAGTTGGGTGAAGCAACAGTTGAATGAGTTAGAAGGTTTGTGTGATGGAATTTTTTTATTGGGTGAATTATCTCCTAGAATAAAAGATCGTTTAGTTAGTTACGGAGAGTTATTATCCTCTTATATAATATCCGCCAAATTAAAATCGCTTTTGGTGAATCAACAGTGGGTTGACTCGCGCAAGTTGATTAGTACCAATGATCAATACGGAAATGCAGCAGTAAATTTTGAAAAGACCAATGCAGCCATTGAAAAATATTTTTCTGAAAATAAATATGACATATACATCGCACCCGGTTTTATTTCATCCAACGAAGAAGGTTATACAACTACGCTGGGTAGAGGAGGATCTGATTATACAGGGGCTATTTATGCTGCGGCATTGAATTGTGCCACTTTAGAAATCTGGACAGATGTGAGCGGTATGAAAACAGCTGATCCACGTTTAGTACAACATGTAAAACATATAGACCGAATTTCTTACCAAGAGGCAATGGAATTATCGCACTTTGGTGCTAAAATAATTTATCCGCCTACCATACAACCGGTAATGAAAAAAAACATTCCTGTTTGGGTAAAGAACACTTTTGAACCGGATGCAGCGGGCACTGTTATAGAAAAAGAAGTGGTACATGATAATGAAATTATTAGGGGCATTTCGAGTATCAACTCAATTAGTTTATTGAGTTTAGAGGGCAGTGGTATGGTTGGTATACCAGGATTTTCTAAGCGATTGTTTGAAACTTTGGCAATTAAAAACATCAATGTAATATTAATTACTCAAAGTTCTTCTGAGCATTCTATTTGCGTGGGCATAAGTGAAGCCGATTCTGTAGTTGCACAAACAGCAATAGATCATGCGTTTTCATACGAAATTCAAACGGGCAAAGTTGACCCAGTTAAAGTAGAGAACGGATTAAGTATTGTAGCTGTTGTGGGAGAGCAGATGAAAAGTCACCCAGGAATTAGCGGTAAAATGTTTGGCGCTTTAGGCAGAAATGGAATTAATGTAAGGGCTATAGCACAAGGATCTTCAGAAAAAAATATTTCATCGGTACTTTCTGCAGCAGATGTGAAAAAAGCAATAAATGTTTTACATGAAGAATTTTTTGAAACCAGCTATAAACAGTTAAACGTATTTATAGCCGGTGCGGGAAATGTTGGCGGGAAATTAATAGGACAAATTGCCCAGCAGTTAAATTATTTAAAAGAGCATCTTCGTTTGCAGATACAAGTAGTTGGTATTGCCAATAGCAAAAAAATGTTGTTAAATGACGCTGGAGTGGATTTAAACAATTGGAAAGATCAACTCATCAATGGTGAAGAATCAACCATTCATCAGTTTGTTACTTCTATCATTAATAAAAATTTACGAAACAGTGTTTTTGTAGATGTTACTGCCAATGCAGAAGTTGCAAATGTATATAGTACATTATTAGAAAAAAGTGTATCGGTGGTAGCATGTAATAAAATTGCATGCTCCTCAACATACGAAAATTATATGCAACTAAAATCATTGGCGCGCGCATATAATGCACGTTTCTTGTTCGAAACCAATGTGGGTGCAAGTTTACCGATAATAGGCACTTTAAATGATTTAATAAGAAGTGGCGACAAAGTAAATAAAATTCAAGCAGTACTTTCTGGCACATTGAATTATGTATTTAACAATTACGATGCCACTGTTTCATTTTCACAGATTGTAAAAAGAGCACAAGACGAAGGATATACGGAACCAGACCCACGTTTGGATTTGGGGGGTACAGATGTGATGCGGAAAATAATGATTCTTGCAAGAGAGGCTGGAGAGAAAATGGAGATGACAGATATTGCCAACGAATATTTTTTACCTGCATCATGTTTTGAAGGCACTGTTGAAGATTTTTATACTGAGATGGAAAAACAAGAGCCTCATTTTAAGAAGTTGTATGAGGCGGCAAAATCCGAGAATTGCAAATTAAAATTTGTTGCCTCTTTTGATAATGGAAAGGCCAAAGTAGGTTTACAACACATACCTGCAGAATCTGATTTTTACCATTTGTATGGAAAAGACAATTTGGTATTGTTTTATACAGAGCGTTATCCAGAGCAACCATTGGTAATTAAAGGAGCAGGGGCAGGTGCAGATGTTACTGCATCGGGTGTATTTGCAGATATCATTAGAGTTGCAGGTTAACATTTAATAAGCAGTTGCTGAAATTTTGAATAGACAAAACAACACATGAGCAATAAAAAAATAGTAGTTCATTCTCCTGCAACAGTTGCAAATATGGTTTGCGGATTCGATATTTTAGGGTTTGCTGTTAATGACCCTTATGATATTATGTCGATCTCCTTTTCAGATACAAAGGGCATCACCATTATTAATGAGGATGAATACAATCTTCCTACCGATCCCGAAAAAAATGTTGCTGGTGCTGCTTTGTTGGCATTGATGGAAGAAGCGCCAGAAGTAAACGGGTTTGAATTACGAATTAAAAAACAAATTAAGCCAGGAAGTGGTGTAGGCTCAAGTGCTGCAAGTTCAGCAGGAGCTGTGGTTGCAGCCAATGCGTTGTTAAATAATAAGTTTAGCAACGAAGACTTGGTACGTTTTGCGATGAATGGAGAAAAAGTTGCATCAGGTGTAAAGCATGCCGATAATATAGCACCTTGTATATATGGAGGGGTTACATTGATTCGTTCAATTTTTCCATTAGACATAGTACAACTTAATACCCCCACATTATACGTAACGATTGTGCATCCTCAAATAGAAGTAAGAACAGCCGATGCAAGAAGTATTTTAAAGCAACAAATACAACTGAAAGATGCGATCAAGCAATGGGGTAATATAGCAGGATTAGTGGCTGGACTACAAAAAGAAGATTATGATTTAATTGGTAGATCCTTAGAAGATATTTTAATTGAACCGATAAGAAGTATTTTAATTCCGGGTTTTGATTTGGTAAAACAAAAAAGTAAAGAGGCCGGCGCATTGGGAGGAGGTATATCGGGTTCAGGGCCATCTATTTTTATGTTGAGTAAAGATGAAGCTACTGCAATAAAAGTAGAGAAAGCTATGCATGAAGTATTTGAATCTATTCAATTAGATCATCATACATATGTAACTACCATCAATCAACAGGGGGTAAAAATTATAGCAGAATAACTAGAAACAAAAAATTCTTTCTACATCAAATAGTATATGCAATATTATAGTTTAAATAAGCAAGCACCTAATGTTAATTTTAAGGAAGCCACTGTATTAGGACAGGCACCAGATAAAGGATTGTATTTTCCGGAAAGAATTCCACAGCTCGATAAAGATTTAATTGCAAATATTAAATCGTATAAAAAGGAGGAGTTGGCATTTAAGGTAATGTTACCTTATGTAGGTGGCACCATAGCTGATGAGGCATTGTATACTATTGTTTCAGAAACGGTGAACTTTGATTTTCCATTAGTAAAAATAAATGAACGCATTGCATCGCTTGAATTGTTTCATGGACCAACATTGGCATTTAAAGATGTAGGTGCAAGGTTTATGAGTAGGTGTTTGGGTTATTTTTCACAACATCAAAAAAACAAAGTAACAGTTTTGGTTGCAACCTCAGGAGATACTGGTGGTGCAGTGGCCAATGGTTTTTTGGGAGTAGAAGGAGTAGATGTAGTGATATTGTATCCTTCGGGAAAAGTAAGCCCGGTGCAGGAATTACAGTTAACAACCTGCGGCCAGAACATTACGGCATTGGAAGTGCAAGGAACATTTGATGATTGTCAGGCAATGGTGAAGTCGGCCTTTATGGATGCCGATTTATTGGCAAAGATGCAATTGACTTCTGCTAATTCAATTAATGTAGCTCGATGGTTGCCTCAGCAACTGTATTATTTCTTTGCATATCAACAATGGAAGGAAGAGTTTCCTCCGGTGATAGCTGTACCGAGTGGTAATTTTGGAAATATATGTTCCGGATTATTGGCTTATGTAAGTGGATTGCCGGTGCAACATTTCATTGCAGCATGTAATGAGAATGATGCTGTACCCGATTATTTGCGTACTGGAACTTATGCACCCAAGCAAGCCGTAGCCACCATATCTAATGCGATGGATGTGGGTAGTCCGAGTAATTTTGTACGTATTTTAGCATTGTTCGAAAATAATTATACGACTATTAAAGAATTGGTGAGTGGCTATACGGTGAGTGATGTTACGACCAAACAAGTAATGGCAGAAGTGTTTTCTACCGATCAATACATCTTAGATCCACATGGGGCAGTAGCTTATTATGCATTGAATGATTATTTGCATCAGCATACCAATGAAAAAGGATTTATCTTAGAAACAGCGCATCCGGTAAAATTCCCCGAAACAGTAGAAGAAATGATTGGGCAAAGATTGCCTATTCCTACATCGGCGCAAGCACTCTTTGGAAAAGAAAAGAACAGCATTTTATTGAAAGCAGATTTTAATGCGCTAAAGGAATATTTGATGAGCAGATAGTATTACGCATAAACAGCTTTAAAAAATGCTGCTAGCTTCTGCCGATCCAACTGTTGGTTGGTACGAACACTGCTGCATAAGTCAATTCCAAAGGGTTGAACAGTATCAATAGCAGCGCGAACATTTTCGGTATTAATACCTCCTGCTAAGAAAACAGGAATACGCGTTTGGTTTACAATTTGTTTACTGAGGTTCCAGTTATGTGTTTTACCGGTTCCGCCTAAAACTTTTATATTAAGGTTGGGGTTGCCGCTATCGAGTAATAAAGCATCAACTTGTTCAGCAATTTGTAAAGCCTCTTCTACAGATTGCTCATTAATCACATGTATTACCTGTACAATTTTTACACTAGGTAGTGCTAACTTAATTTGTTGGTAAGTTCCTTCAGATAAGGCATCAACTATTTGAATGGTATTGGTATGTACCAATTGATGATGCTGTATGATGTTGTTGGGAGTAGTTTCACTGGTTAATAGAAAACTACTGATGGCAGGTGGAATAGTGGCGGCAATAGCAGCAATGGTTTCGTTGGAAATAATACCCGGCCCACTAGGCATGGGGCCTACTAGTCCAACTGCAGCTGCGCCATATTGAATTGCTGTTTGAGCTTCTTCAATAGAACTGATACAGCAAATTTTTATTCTTGGAAACATGCTTGTAAATTTTAGAAAGGTAAATTTTAGTAAAATAGATTTTTTTGAAGGATAGCTGCCGATTTTCAAAAAAAAATAAATATCTTTTACCTCAGTAAATATACATACAATGAACAAAAAATTAGCACTTTGGTCGATATCCGTAGGTTTAGGCGGGTTACTATTTGGTTTAGATGTGGCTGTTATTTCGGGCGCAGAACAAGCCATTCAGCAACTATGGAGTTTAACCGATTGGATGCATGGAACAGCCATTGCTATGGCATTATACGGCACTGCTTTTGGCGCAGCTTTTGGAAATATACCGGCTAATAAAATGGGTCGTAAAAAAACCTTGATATGGATTGGCATATTGTTTTTTGTTACTTCTATTGGTGCAGCGATTGCAACAGATGTATATACTTTTATGTTTTTTAGATTTGTAAGTGGCTTAAGCATTGGTGCATCATCGGTTGTAGCACCTGTATATATTTCAGAAATAGCTCCACCAAAGTATCGTGGACGGATGGTGGTATCTTTTCAATTAAATATTGTAGCCGGTATTTTAATTGCGTATTTATCGAATTACTTAATTGCCAAAATAGCGGGAGGAAATGATTGGCGATGGATGCTAGGTATTGTTGCTTTTCCCTCGCTTGTATTTTCTTTATTAATGTTGGTTACACCAGAAACCCCCAGGTGGTTGGTATTGTATAAAAAAGATGAGGAGGCCGCCAGGTCTGTTTTAGAATTGACTGGTGAAGATGCCGATAAAGTAATTGCAGATATCAAATCATCTACTACAACAGTAGCTGTCTCACTCTTTAATAAAAAATTTTTCAAACCATTATTATTGGCCTTTTTAATTGCATTCTTTAACCAGTTATCGGGTATAAATGCAATAATTTATTTTGCACCAAAAGTATTTGAAATGGCAGGCATTGCAAGAAGCGGTGCATTATTATCTACTGTTGGCATAGGAGTAGTAAATTTATTGTTTACAATTTTTGGATGGTATTTAATAGATAGATTTGGAAGAAAGTTATTAATGTATATTGGATCATTTGGTTATATACTCTCACTTACATTAATAGCTATTTCATTTAATAGTAGCGATAAGAGCATGATTGTATACTATGTGTTTTTATTTATCGCTTCACATGCTGTAGGGCAAGGAGCCGTTATATGGGTTTTTCTTTCAGAGTTATTTCCAAACGCAGTGCGTGCAAGTGGCACTTCTTTTGGTAGTTTAACACATTGGGTATTTGCTGCATTGGTGGCGCAAGTATTTCCTTATTTTGCCAGCAATGTTCCGGCAACCTATATTTTTGGATTTTTTGCTTTTATGATGGTGTTACAATTATTATATGTATGGAAGATGATGCCAGAAACAAAAGGCATAGCACTTGAAGACATAGAAAATAATATGGCATTACATTAATAGCATTAAAAGTCGATATCTTTTTCTTTGTAAAATGCCAACAGATTTAAATTACATTGTGTTTGAGTAGTTAATAAGTCTGATGGTAAACATGCAATAGAGGCTGTTAAATACATTTTCCCATTTCTTATTTCCTTGATGTGAATTACTATTTCGGGATTTTGTAATACTAAAGAACTTTTATAAAAATTTTGTTTTAACTCGTTGCTGAGTGTATTAAAATCTAAATCTGTAGGAATACGGATACAAATTTCAAATTTTAGAAAAGGTTGTTTGTTGTTATTTAATATGGAGCCATTAGATATATTTCCATTTGGCAATAGGGCTGTTTTATTATCGGCTAATATTAATATAGTGTTGAAAATTTGAATTTCTTTTACTTTGCCGGTAAAGCCAGACGTACTGATTACATCGCCAACTTTATAAGGTTTAAATAAAAGAATCAATACCCCGCCCGCAAGGTTGGCTAATGAACCTTGAAGTGCTAAACCAACTGCAAGTCCAACAGCACCAATCATAGCAGCTAATGAAGTAGTTTGAAAGCCAAGTTGCCCGGCTATCATTATTACCAAAATTGTTTTAGAGCCTAGGGTAAACAATGTTCGGAGAAATGAACTGAGGGACACTTCAAACTTTTTCTTTTCCATGCCTATTTTTATGGCATGGTCAATTTTACCTATTACCCACCAGCCAATGAATAAAAAAAGAATAGCAGAAATAAAATTTGGTAAAAAGCGAACTGCCCAATCAATAGTAAGGCTAATATAGTATTGGATTTTTTCAGGACTCATTTGCAGCTGATTTTAAACTGCAAAGAAATGGAACAAATTTTAGTTATTAAAAAATATTTAATTGAATCAATCTAAACTTAATCAGTGGTTATTCAAAAAAATCAACTTTAGAAAAACATTTTTGTATTAAGTGAATGATTTTTTTTAAATAATAGTGTATTAAATTTAATGAATAATCTTTATTATTTCTCCAATTCCCAGTTTCATGGTGAAACATAAATTCTTTATAATGAACTTTCTGAATATTATCAAATTCACTTACTGCGGTTGTTAAACAATCAGGCCCGGTTTTAAATATAATATCATAATCTTTATTAAAGTCCATAAATGTCAACAACCTTTTTTTTGCTAAATCAAGTATACTTTTAATGATTTCGTTTTTTGGACTTGATGCAAAACAAAAATTTGCCAACCTTTCATTTATTTCTGGAACTCCATTTCTTATATGATTTTCAATTGCCATTTTATTTGCAAATTCATTAGAAATTAACGCCTCAATAAAAAATAAATGATTTTTGTTAATTGTTTGAATGTAGTCAAATAAATTATTTACGGGTTTACAATCTATATCAACATACAAACCACCTTTAGAATAAATAACCATTAAACGAGCAAGATCTGCTAATTGAACTTTTCTTTTGATAGAATAAATTATTTTTTTAAAGTCTGAATATTCGGATTCTATTAATTCTTCAATATCTTTTCTATACCAAACTTTAATCTGCCAACCTTGTAGTTCCCAAAGCGATAAATTATTTCGAAAATATTTTGGAATCTCACCTATGTCCCATAAACCATAAATCACATGAATTACAAGGGGTATTTCATTAAATTTTTTCATTGAATTCAGTTTAAATTAAAAGCAATTAATTGGTTGGAAATAAGAAATACTAAGTAAAGGTCAAATTAAAAATTTAAATAAATTTAAATAAATAAATTATAAACTTTAACTTTGCTTTTTAAACCAAGTAAGATCATTATGGGAATAATAATATCACCTAATGATAAAAATCCTTATGAAAAATCGACCAATAATTTCGGTAATTACCGTGTCGCGTAATCGAGTATATTATTTTCAACAACTCATTCAATCATTAGCAAACCAAAAATTTAAAGATTTTGAATTAATAATTATTGAAAATGCATCAGACGACGAAACTAAGCATTATGTAAGCTCAATAGAAATAAAAGATATTGAAGTAAAAAAAATATATTTTAGCAAAGAAGAAACTATTTCAACTTGTAGAAATTATGCATTTAAGAACAAAATAGTTGCCCAAACTGTAAAGTACATATACTTTATAGACGATGATGATTTGATTTTTGAAAATACTTTAAAAAAATTATATAATTGTATAATTACAGAAAAAGCGGATTTTGTATTTGGAACAACATTTAAAGTATATTCTAGTGGAAATTTGTTGAATAACATTTATTCAAAAATAAGCTACAGCTCACTTTTGAAAAACTTATTAAGAAATTCATGGGTTGTATATGTAGGTAAAGTATTATTCCCATCAAAACAATGGTTGTTGATAAGGCATTGTATTCTTTTAGGAATACATAGTATTTTATTGGATAAAAAAATTCTGGAATTAAATAGATTTGATGAATTAGTTAATTATGGCGAAGATTCGTTATTTTGGTATAAAATCTCTTCTGATATTAAGAAGTATAAGTCCCTGCCAACTGCTATAGTCCCTTATAGACTCCATGGAGACAATACATTTGATCAACATAATTATATTAATAAAAACAAATGTTTAGTCAATACCTTTGAATTTTATGAAAAAAATAATTATAGTAAAGAAGAAAAATATTTAGTGCTTTATATTAAATATCTCCAAGAAAGATATATACAGTTTGAAAACAACTTTATGCACAATAAATTTGACAATTCGTTTATTATAAAATTTCAGCAATTATCTGAAACAATAAATTTTAAAATAAAATTAAAAGCCTGTTTCTTTTTCATTTTTCCAATTGTTATTAGGTATGCAAAAATTTGTAAATATTTAATTAATTATTATTTACGAAATATAGTTACAATGAATGAAAAGTTTGAAATAAACTTAATTAAAAACATAAGACTTAAGTAATTTTTAATTTAACTCATCAAACAATTAAAAAAGTAAAAATTGTTACCTATACTGAAATATATTTTTAAATTTATTGGCAAAAACAATTCATATTCTTTCTTAAAATATTTATTAGCATTTTTATTTCTTTCTATTTACGCTTTTGTGAATAATATAAATTTCTTTGTTCTCACTAGTATTTTACTAAAAACAAAAATAAATTGGATTCAGATATATTTTAAGAAAAACGATACTGACTTGTTAAAAATCATTTGTTACACACTTCTGATTAATTCTATTATTTATGAATTGGCATACTATTATTTTCAACAAAAGTATATTATTTTCAAGGAGGAATTAAGAAACAAATTAGCTTCAAAATATTTCGAAAAAATTTTACAACTAGAGTTAACCACTTATTTTAAAAAAAATCCTAATGATTATGTTCGTGTGTGTTATAATAGTTCACAAGACATTGTTTATTTGATTCATTTATTCAAAGAATCTATAGTTACAGTGTTAACTATAGCACTAAGTTTTATTGCAATATTTATTGCAAACAAATATGTTGCATTGCTTTTATGTTTTTCACTTATTTTAATACTTTTATTCAAGTACAGGCGAAAAAAACGAAAAGAATTGATTGATCTTGGTTTTAATTATGATAATAATATTAAAAAATATGTGAATTTTATTGATGATATATTTAATATTTACAAAGAAATAAGAATTTTTAGAAGACAACTTGATGTTTTGAAAATCAGCAAACATCATATGAAAAATATAGGGGAAGCTAAATTTATATTAGACAAACATCTTTTATTAAGTAATAGTTATCTACAATCTATATTTTTAATTTGTTTAATTATTATTATATTATTATTTGCAAATTTCCATGTTGATATAATAGAATTCGCACCAATTTTTTTACTAGTTTTCATTTCTATTCAAAAAATAATACCAGGAGTTCACGTATTATATTTATTATTAAGCCATTTAAGTGTTTCTAATTATTTAATTAGAGAAGGCAATGAATTATTTCTGGATTTTAAAAGAGTTAATCCAGAAACAATTTCGGTTGCATCTTTTGATGAAATTAGTATTAAAGACGCGAAATTTTCTTATGATCAAACACTAGTGATTGCTAATTTAACATGTAAAATTCATTCAAATTCTATTACTACTATCATTGGTGAATCTGGAAAAGGAAAAACAACTTTTGTTGAAATTCTGGCAGGTCTGAAATCATTTAATTCTGGTAAATTAAATATCGACGGACAATCTTTAAACTCATTCTCTCAAATTTCTTCAATCATATCGTTTGTCCCCCAAAAAGTTCATTTGATAAATGATTCAATTAAAAACAATGTCACCCTTTTTGACGATTCATTTAGTGATTTGGAGATTTGGAATGCACTGGAAATAGTTAATTTGAAATTTTTATTTGATAAATCTCCCTTAAAATTAAATACTATTTTACAAAAAGGGGGTACAAATTTATCGGTAGGACAGGCACATAGAGTTGGAATTGCACGAGCACTATTATTTAAGTCAAAGTTGTTAATTTTAGATGAATTTAGTGCGGCTTTAGATGATGAAAACAAATTTCAAATTTTTGATATTTTGCAAAGAATTAAAAAATCTATGGCAATTGTAATCACTTCACATGATAGTGATATTATAGAATTAGTTGATCATAAAATAATATTATAGTGAATATCACTTATCATTCATTTAAACCATACTACGGCTATGGTATTGCAGCAATTGGATATATCAACTTGTTAAAAAAATATTCTAATCACAAATTAAATTGGATGGTTCGAGATTTTAATGATAAATCTAACGAATTACGTTCTCAAGAATTCGATAATGTGCCTGATATTAACTTTATGCATATAACTCCAAATTATGTGCCTAATGTTTTAATACCTACTACTATCAATCTACTTAATACTGTATTTGAGACAAATAAGTTTCCGCAACAATGGAAACAATATCTTGAAAAAGTTGATAAAATTGCTGTGCCCTGTACCTGGAACCAAAAAGTATTCTCTTCTGATTTAAATCAAAAAGTTTATTTATTGCCACATTTGTCACAATTTGGCGGTATAGAAATAGAAACACGTTCTAATCATTTTAATATCCCAACTGATGCATTTGTTTTTTTAACAGTATCTACTTGGGAGCTCAGAAAAAATATTGAATCATTAGTTCATGCATTTTGTAGTGCATTTACTGCTAAAGACAACGTACTATTAGTAATCAAAACAAGCAAGAATAATATCACAAAATGGGAACGAAATTGGTATGGAAAAAAGTATTTTGAATCAACAGCAACGGCACTTGGTAATATTTTAAAAACCAAAAATAATCCCCCTAATATTAAATTAATCGCAGAAATATTGTCAGATGAACAAATGAAAGAATTATATATTAGATGTGATGCATACATTACACTTTCTCATGGAGAAGGTTGGGGGATGGGATGTTATGAAGCAGCTTGGTATGGTAAACCTGTTATTGCAACCGGTTTTGGTGGTTATCTAGATTTTTTAAATGAAAAAAATTCTTTTTTATTGCCATATGATTTAATTAATTATAAAAAAAATGTTTGGGACAATAATGATTTATTAGATCATGAATATGCTAATCCCAAAGTAGATTATGCAATAGATGTAATGAGATATGTAGTTAAAAATAAAGTCGCTTCTTATAATAAAGGGAAGGATTTGAAAAAATTTGTACAACATACCTTTAGTGATAATAATATATTTAATTATTTACAAGAATTTTTATTCAATTAATTATTTCTGTGCTATACTTTATAACTTCAAATAAAATACAAAACAATCTTTCAGGTGTTGAAAAACGAGCCAATATGTGGTGGCATTATTGGTTAGCCAATAGTGAATTAATTACAGAAATAAACTTTAATTACCCTTCTCAAAAGCAAAGTATATTAGAAAGAATATTTTTTATATTTTTCCCATTTAAATGGCTTCCTACAACAATACAGCTCTATATGTTTTTTAGCCGACAATCTATTTTTCAATTCCATAGTAAGCGAAGAAGACTAAAAAAAATATTTTTAAATAATTTGGGTAAAGAAGATAAAATATTTGTTTTTAGAGCATACAATTTATATTTATTTTCAATAATTGAACTAGACTACTTTTTTACAATCTCTAGTAATATAATTATCGATTTTGATGAAAGTGATTACTTGTGCTTTAGTACTTATTTTACAGGTAATGTAAAATGGGAAGTCATAAAAAACAAAGTATTTATTTATGAGCAGACATTATTAAAACATAGTAATATAAAATTTTTTGTTTCTGGAAAAAATGAAGCAATTAACTTACAAACAATTTATAATTCAGCGGCAGATATTAAGATTATGCCCAACAAATTAGGTATTACCCGTCAATTCATTAAAAAAAAATTTCAATACCCAATTAAAATTTTGATAATAGGTGTATATCATTATTTACCTAATGAAAAAATGTTATTTAACTTATTAAACCTAATAGCTCCTTATGTTTTAAATCCTGATACATTTGAATTTCATATAGTTGGTCCGAATATATCACCAATAATTTTATCACAACTTAAATCATATCCATTCATTAAAGTACATGGGTTATTGACTACAGAAAAATTAGACCAATTGTATACTATGATTCATTTTAATTTAACATTACTAGAATCGGGTGGCGGTACTAAATATAAAATAATAGAATCTTTGGCTAATAATATTCCGATAATTGCAAATGATTATTCTGTAATTGGACTAGATTTAATACCATATGTTCATTATTTGCCATTTAATAATTTCGATAAACTTTTAAAATATATTTCTTCATTAATTAATGAACAGAATAAATATCATGAAATGCAACAAAATTGTCGAAATATTTATTTTAATAAATTTTACTTTAAGTCATTCATTTAATTTCGCTGATAATTATATATAATCTTGGGCAAACTACTTCCATTGTATTCGAAGATCAAATATTCAATAGTAGGAATTACCGAAAATGTTTCCTGCATTTCTTTAAAATTAAAATCAATTGGAAGTACCACATATCTTAATTTTTGGTGTGGCAATTTCAATGATTCTAACAAAGCAAACTTTTCTTTTTTGGAAATCTCTGCAATAAATTTTGAGGAAGGTTTTATTTTATGGTGTAAATAATAGTCTATTGCAAGTAATTGAGGTAATACAGTATCGACGGAATAATTTTCTTGAATAAAATCAAAGGCAATGTGGTAGATATCATTCAATGTATATTGATAAAAACTACTTTTTTGTTCGAAGTACTTTCCTAATGCCAACAGGAAATCAAAAATACTATAGTGCGACGTAATGTATTGAAGTGTGTATTTTAATCTTTTTTTATTCCAGTATATTTCTAATGCATGTTCCAATTTAGTGATTGCTGCCAATTCTAATTCAGATAAATAATTACTTCTGATGATTTGGTAGGGTGCCACTTCATCAAACACATAACCATGTTCTTGGTATTTTTCACGAACAGGCGTGCCTTTTAGAAATTTTAAGAAACCCAGTTGCAATTCAGGTGGAAAGAGTTTAAATACTTCTTCAAAACTATATTTAATGTCATCCCAATAATCTAGTGGTAGACCTACAATTAAATCGAGGTGCATTTCAACATAGTCTTTTAATGCCAAAATTACTCCCTTGGTTTTTGCGAAATCTTGTTTGCGACTAACTTCTAAATTTGCTTTTTGATTAACTGTTTGAATGCCAATTTCAAAACGAAACATGCCTTTAGGAACTTTTTCTTTTATGAATTGCATGATGGCGGGATGCAATATATCGGCAGTAATTTCAAACTGAAAAACATTGTCTGGTTTGGCATGATCTAAAATAAACTGAAACATGTCTATCGTAAAATCTTTCTTCACATTAAAAGTGCGATCCAAAAACTTTATGGTTTTGCCATGCGTCATTAAATAGCGCAAATTATTTTTTATATGCTCCGTTGGAAGAAAGCGAACGCGGTTGTCTAAGCTGGCTAAGCAAAATTCGCATTTATAGGGGCAGCCTCTAGATGTTTCTATGTATAATACCCTGTTGGCTAAAGTTGCTGGGTCATCATTTTGATAGGGGTTAGTTGAAGCATATTTTTCTAATTCAAATGCTGTACTGTTATTGTGATAGTGAATAATGCCATTTGTTTTAGAAACTAAGTTGTCGATGTGATCGGTGTTTGGATAATTGGCCAAAAACTGTGCAAAAGGAATTTCGCCCTCCCCGGTAATGATATAATCTACTTCATCTGAAAAAATTAATTGCTGCCAATCGTAAGTAACTTCCGGGCCACCTAATAAAATGCTGGTATTCGGGTTAATTTGCTTTATTTTTTTTGCAACGGTAAGTGTTTGAGTAATGTTCCAGATGTAGCAGCTGAAGCATACTACTTCAAATTCACTGCAATAAGCCGCCATTTCATCTGTATCTTCTTTAATGGTAAATTCTTTCCAGGCAAGCCGCTCATCTGTTTTATTTAATTCATACAATAGCCGAATTGCCAGGTTAAGGTGTATGTATTTGGCATTAAGAGTGGTTAAAAGAATGGAGGGCTGTTGCATTTAATGGCAATTGTAAATTAATTTTTGCTTTTATCCAAGTTAGTGAAGGGTATAATTTATTTATATATTTTTCAATAATATAAAATATATAATTTATATGATTAAAAAAATAACCTCATAATTACATCAACAGTATCTGCTCTTGGGTGATTTTAATTATTGATTCTTGTATTTTTCATCGATATATGATGCGCTAATACACACTTTTTGATTGATCATTTTCAACTATTTTGTCTAACCAAAAAGTACTTATAATCAATTACTTAGCACCAATTTGCTTTAAAAAATAAATAGGTTAGACTTTTAAATTTCTTCTTGTAATACTCGTAAAGATACATTTGCTTAGCTGATATCATATTCAGTTAGTACTTATATCTAATGTAAATCCTATGTTAACCAAAACTGCTACTGGCAATTCTATTTGTAATGTTATTGCCAAGAATTTATTTAAAGTTCAAACATTTATCGGATTGATGATTGTATGTCAATTAGCCTTGCTAAATTTTATACATGCTCAAACCGCTCCTAAGTTTAACTATAAGCCATTGTATATGGAAACTTATGGGGGGACTACCAAAATAAAACCTACCAATACCGGAGGTGCAGTGCCTGTAAAATGGGGTAGAAAGTTAGAAGTTATTGCAGGAACTGGAGAACCCGGCAATAAGGATGGAGATGCAGGAACAGCGGGTACCAATCTGGCAAAATTCAGATCTCCTTATGGAGTTACAATGGATAAAGCAGGTAATTTGTATGTCTTAGATATATTTAATGGCTCCATACGTAAAATAGCAAATGGTAAGGTTACTACTTTTTGTAAGGGATTGATTACTCCAAGAGGAATAGTAATAGATTCAAAGGGTAATTTATTTGTACTAGAGTTTACTGGAGTTATTAAAAAAGTTTCTCCACAAGGTGTGGTCTCAAATTTTGTAGGCACCTCCGGACAATCTAGAATTGATGACTATGATTATGTTTTTGGTGCCGGTGACGGAAGAGGAGCTGCAGCTCGATTTTTTAAGCCCTTATGTATAACCATTGACCAGAACGATACCTTATATGTTGGAGAAGGAAGGCAAGTGCCAACCATTCGAAAAATTAGCCCCGATTCAAATGTAACCACTGTTGCAGGTAGTTATCTATACCCAAAAGTGTATAGAGATGGAGACCCTAAACAAGCTGTATTTGGCGTTATAAATGGCATCACGGTTTCTAATGACCGTAAATTATATCTTACAACGGAGTATCTTGCTGTAGAAGGAGGAGCTTATATTTCCATCAGAAAAATAGATTTGTCCGCAGGTAATACTGTAAGTACTCTGAATATACCCAACTTTAAACCACGCTCTTTTATTGATATTATCAATTCGGCTACTCAAAATAACATTACAGTAGATCAAGACAATAATCTGCATACATATGACATGTTTAATAACCGAATGAATATTATACATCCAAATGGTACGATAGATTATGTTTCAGATATTACGCATTCAAGTGGTATTTTGCATTTTTATTTAGATACGTTAAATCGAACGTATTATATAACAGAAACCAGCAAATTAAGTGATACGGCACATGTGCCCGACGGATGGGAAGCTAATCTAAACAGGGTTTCAAGGTTGTATTTAGACGGATATAAATTGAAAAGTAATGGTAAACCGTTATTGCCTCTTGGGTTAAGTATGGATAGTACAGGTGTTATTCAGGGATCTATGCAGATATCCGCTAATACGTCTAGAAATCTGCAAATGATAGGATTTAATAAATGGGGCACCGATACAGCTAATTTTCAAATAAAAATTTCTTATCTACCGGTGGTTAAAATAGGTTCTCCGCTCAATGTAAATCAAACTAAAGTAACGCTGTATGGTTCGGTTACAATTTCCAATACTAACATATCAGAGCGAGGATTTGTTTATGCGCTTAAATCCACCAACCCTAATCCTTTTATTGACAGTGTTGGAGTTACTAAAAAAATAGTTGCAAAACTCACCGATGATGGGAAAGGAAATTTTTCCAATGAATTTTCGGGATTGGCACCCAATTCGCTTTATGTGTACAAAGCCTATGCTATAAATTCATCCGGTATTAGTTATAGTGATGTTGGAGAATTTTCCACCAATTTACCCCCTACTGTAAGTTTTATTCAAAAGGTGATTACCAATATTGTAAATGCTGTTACCAATATTGTTAATACTGTTAAAAAAGTTGTGGCAGCTGTTGCCAATTTTATTAAAGGTGCAGTATTAGCTATTAATAAATTAGTAGTAAACTTCGTAGGTAATGTTTTTAAACCCCTTTCTTCATTTAGGATCAGGTTGTTTTCTACACCGGTAACTTTATACGAAGGTACGGTTGGAGCTGATGGTACAATTAATGTTTCGGTGCAAATTCCCGATACAACTTTACCGGGTTTACATCATTTGGTTTTAGAAGCAATCGATTCAACCGGCAAAGCGATTACCCGTGAGATGCGTATTAATCTTGCAGAAGACGGAACTGTAACAGAAGTAAACAATACGATGTATTTCAATACTCCAGAAAACCGTTTATTAATAGATACTATTGAGGCAACAGATTCAGATCCCGGACAAACACTTAAGTATAGTGTTATTGGTGGTGCTGATTCCGCTAAAGTAACCATTGATTCTGTTACCGGTATCCTTCAATTTATAACCGCTCCCGATTTTGAAAAACCTGTTAATGCCAATAATATTTATGAGGTGCTTGTTCAGATAAAAGACAATGGTAATGGAGGGGAACCGGCTACATTATTGATGTATTTAACGGTAGAAGATGTGCAGGAGGTACCTGCCCTAAACGCTTGTACTGTAAAAACTACGGGTAAAAGCGTATCGGTAGTTAATGGATCGATAGACCATAATGGCGGTCAGGCTATTACAGAAAGAGGATTTGTATACAGCAAAAAAGCCGATAATGCTAATCCACTAATTGGTGGATCTTCTGTAATAAAACTTGTATCAACCGATACTACCAATGTGTTTAATGGAACCTTACTAGGTTTGAGTGCTACTA
>CANGCK010000045.1 GCA_947452295.1 Sphingobacteriia bacterium | reverse complement strand
TTCATCAACTCCTCTTGTCCAATTGTTTGTTGTTCTCCCGATAATAAATTTTTCACAGTACAAGTTCCCTCCGCTAATTCCTTAGTGCCCAATATTACGATGTTTGGAATATTTTTCTTCTCAGCGTATTTAAACTGCTTATCGAACTTGCTGTTTTCATGATACAGTTCTGCCGCAATACCGTTTTCTCTTAATTGGTTCATCAGTTCAAACGACTTTGCTGCTTCATCTTCCCCTAAATTAAAGAATAGCACTTTAGTGCCGCGTTGCACTTCTTCCGGAAACAATTGTAATTCTTCTAACACATCATAAATACGGTCTACACCAAAGCTAATGCCCACTCCGGGCACGTTGGGTACTCCAAACAAACCGGTTAAATCATCATAACGTCCACCACCGCCAATGCTTCCCATCTGCGCGCCAATGGCTTTTACTTCATAAATAATTCCGGTATAATAATTTAAACCACGTGCAAGGGTAAAATCCGTAATTACGGTAGCTTGTTGCGTTGGAATTGGATGATGAAGTACATATTCAATTTCAGCAATACCGACCAATCCGGTTGCGTTATTTCCTAATAGGTTTTTTAATTGAACAATTTTTTCAGCGTTGCTACCTGTTATCTGTAAATATTGCTCAATTGTTTTAATTTGTTCTGTGTGTAAACCTCTTGCAGCTAGTTCTTCTTTTACTTTATCTAAACCAATCTTATCCAATTTGTCGATGGCAATGGTAATATGCATCATTTGATCGGCGCCTCCACAAATTTCTGCCAGCGCTGCCAAAATTTTCCTGCTATTGATTCTTATTTCAACCGGTAATTTCAACCGATTAAATACTGTTGCATAAATACCTGTAAGCTCCACTTCATTTAATAAACTTTTACTACCTACAACATCGGCATCGCATTGGTAAAACTCTCTGTAACGGCCTTTTTGTGGACGGTCGGCACGCCATACCGGTTGAATTTGATAGCGTTTAAATGGTAAAGTGAGGGTGCCAAAATTCATGGCCACATACCGGGCAAATGGTATCGTTAAATCATACCGAAGTGCTCTTTCAGTGATACCTTTTGTGTTTTTTCCTTCAAGTACTTTGTCGAAATCAGTGAGTGCCTGCTCCTTTTTTGCAGGATTATCCAATCCATTATTTAGGATTTTAAAGATCAGTTTATCACCCTCTTCGCCATACTTTCCCATTAAAGTGTCTAAATTCTCCATGGATGGCGTTTCTAGTGGCTGAAACCCATACAATTCAAATACCGATCTAATGGTATTAAAAATATAGTTGCGTTTTAAAACAACAGCAGCATTAAAATCTCTGGTGCCTTGTGGAATGCTTGGTTTATTACTCATGTGAATGCAAAAATAACTAAAGTTTATCTACTTTAAATTGCTGGTATATTGTTGAATAATTCTTTCGCAGGCATCATCCAAAAGTTTAAATACTTGATGAAAACCATCTTCACCTCCATACCAGGGGTCTGGAACCTCCATATTTTTTCCCGGATGCAACTCCTCCAATATTAATTTTACTTTATTATTCACCCAATTTTTTCCACACAAATGTTTGATATCTGCGTAGTTAGAGGCATCCATTGCATAAATTTTATCGTAAATCAGTATGTCTTGGGCATTAAATTGCCTGCATTTTTGCGCTGAAATATCTATTCCATTGATCAACGCAACCTTCTGCGATAGATGATGAGGTGGCTCTCCTATGTGATAGCCCGATGTGCCGGCACTGTCTATAATCCAATCTAGATTGGCTTTTGCAGCTTTTTCGGCCAATAAACCTTCAGCAATCGGGCTCCTGCAAATATTTCCTAAACAAACCATTAAAATTTTCATCCCACAAAGTTAATTGATCAAAATCAGTGTTAAACTAACGGCTATTAGTTAGATTGCTTTTAATTATGGATTTTTAAAAACTGTGCATCTCAGTAGAAATATTTCATAAATTGCCGTTCGGAAAAACAAGTGTCATGGAGAATAACTGGAGAGAAGGAAGTAGAAAAGGGTTTAGTAACTTTCGTCGCATATATGATATCACGATGGCGATACTTTTTTTAGCGATGGCTGCATCTATGTTTTTTATGGATTATTTTAAATTAAATCTAGTTATTGCAGAGGACAAAGCTTTCAGGTATTTTTTTGGAGTCATTTGTTTATTGTATGGTGGATTTAGGTTTTACAGAGGTGTGCAACAAAACAATACAATATGATCCAGAAAATTAATTTTTATGTTTTGTTAGCAGGATG
Source organism: Sphingobacteriia bacterium (assembly GCA_947452295.1). Classification (GTDB taxonomy): domain Bacteria; phylum Bacteroidota; class Bacteroidia; order Chitinophagales; family Chitinophagaceae; genus Sediminibacterium. Next base: position 26,977 of record CANGCK010000045.1, on the reverse strand, counting down.
GGTGTTGTTTTTTTCTTGTACATCGTCTAACGACAAAGTAGATGAAAGAGATACCCCTACAAAAGGCACTATTCAGATTAGTGTTGATGAGAGTTTTAGGCCTGTAATTGAAGAGCAGCTTAGGGTTCATCATGCTTCTTTTCCTAATACACACATCATTGTAAGCTATAAACCAGAGGCCGAATGCTTCAGGGATTTGCAGAAAGATAGCACTAGAATGATTATTGTTGCAAAAGGATTAACAGAAAAAGAAGCGGAATTATACAAAAGCACATTATCTTACAAGCCTCAATATGCAGAATTGGCTTATGATGCTGTTGCAGTAATTGTAAATGTGAAGGCAAAAGACAGTATTTTTAGCTTTGCTGATATTAAAAACATTTTGAGTGGTAAACAACCAATTACCGCTATTATGGATGGGAAATCGGCAACCAGTACTGTTAGGTATTTAAAGGATAGTGTATTGAAGCAAGGTGAGTTTGGAAAAAATGTGGTAGCGGCAAGTAATAGCCAGGAGGTAATTGACATAGTTGCAAAAAGAACCGACGTAATAGGTTTTGTAGGGCTAAGCTGGGTAGGTGATTCGTATGATCCCAAACAGTTGGCTTATCTGTCTAAAATCAGATTATCGAGGGTGGAGTGTACCGCTTGTTTAGAAAAAGACGTATATGCCAAACCTTCACAAGCAACTATTACAAGAGGAGAATACCCATTGGCACGGCCATTGTTTTATATTTTAAAAGAAAATACTGCCGGCGTTGGAACTGGCTTTATGAATTTTATGAGCTTAGAACGAGGTCAACTAATTTTTAGAAGAGCTTTTTTAGCACCGGCAAAAATGGCTTTTCATAGAAGATCAGGTAGTATTAAAGTAGAGTAACGAACCAACAACTATAAAAAGAGAAACATGAAGAAAACTGTTGCTTTGATGTTTGCAGCTTTATTTGCTGTTCAGGGATTAATCGCACAAATTGCAGATGGTATTAAGCTGTTAAATTACGACAAACACGCGAGTGCTAAAGAAGCGTTTCAAAAATTGTATAATGCCAATTCTAAAGACCCCCAAAATATTTATTGGTTAGGTCAGGCACACCTTGCTGGTAATGGAATTGAAGTAACAAAGCAAGACATCGCCGAAGCAAAAGCAATTTATCAAAAAGGACTACAAGAAATTGGCAGCGACCCTTTATTGATTGTAGGTATGGGGCATATCGAAATCCGCGAAGGTGGAAATATTAATGCTGCTAAGCAGAAATTTGAACAAGCAATAACAGCTTCTACCGAAACCAAAGGAAAAAATAAAGGCAAAACCAATGCTTCTATTTTAAACGCTATTGGCAGAGCCAATGCTGATGGTGGTACCAAAATGGGCGATCCATATTATGCCATCGACAAACTCAAACAAGCCGGTACGGTAGATTTGTTAAATCCCGATATATTCATCAACTTAGGTATTAACTACCAAAAAACAGGGGGTGAAAATGGTGGTGAAGCTGTAAAAGCTTACCAGGAAGCATTGGCAAGAGATCCTAAAAATGCGTTGGCCATGTTCCGTATTGGTAAAATTTATCAGTCGCAAAACAACAAAGAATTGTTCGAACAATTCTTTAATAATGCCATTGCTGCCGATCCTGCATTTCCATCTGTATACTATGCATACTATCAATACTATGCTAACAGAGATGTGACTAAAGCAAAAGACTACTTAGATAAATATGTGGCTACTGCCGATAAAGATCCAAGAAACGACCTGTACTTGGCAGATTATTTATTCCGTGCAGGTAAGTACGATGAGTCTTTAGCAAAAGCTAAAGAAATTGAAGCAGCAGTGGGCTTAAAAACATTACCTAAATTAGGGGTGGTTTATGCGTACAACTACGACAGAAAGGGCGACTCTGTATTAGCTAAAAAATACATCGACGAGTTCTTGAAAACAGCACCTCTCGCAGAAATACAATCAGCTGATTATGAACTAGGCGTAAAAATTGCCACTAAATTCCCAGGTTCTGAAGCATTGGCTTCTAGCTATGTAGAAAAAGCCATAGAGTTAGATACTGTAAAAGCCAATAGAATTACATTGATTAACAATGCGGCCGATATTTTTGGAAAAGCTAAAGCATATACTGAGCAATTGAAATGGTTGAAAAAGCAAATGGAATTTAAAACAACCCTATCTGAAGCAGATTATTATAAGCTAACAGCTGCCTCATTTAATGCTAAAGCTTATCAACAAACACTTGATTTTGGTAAGTCTTACATGAAAGCCTTTCCCGATAAGCCACAACCTTATAGCTTCTTTAAAAAAGCAGCAATGCAAGTAAGTGCCGATTCGGCAGTGATCATTAGCCATTTAGATTATCTAGATTCAGTTTATATTGCTGTTAATAAAGAAAAATTCAAGAAAGATATTTTCGTAAATGAATATTTCAAATTAATCTACTATATAACAAAATTTAATAATTTGAAGAAAAGTACGGATTTTAAAGTGAAATCCGATGGCACAAAATCAGAAACAGTCTATCAATTTTTAGCTACTTGTCAAAAAGCATTAACCGTAACAGATACCATGTTGGCACTTTATCCGGATATAGTCGATGAAAACAACAAATTTGCTACCGAGCAAAGAGCAGCTATTCAAAAAAATATTGATTATTATTCAAAAGCCGGTAATAAATAGCCTTTTGATGTAAAATTATCAACTAAATAATCATAAAAAACTCCTCAATTAAGAGGAGTTTTTTATTTATATGCATATCAACCGTATTTTTGCGTTCTTAAATAAAAATATGAGTTGGTTTTATACACTTTTAGATGCCAGTGCCAATAGTTCAGCAGCTAGTTATTTACCAATTGGGGTACAGCTCATTTTTGCAGCTGGGTTTGTAGCATTTATGATTGGGTTTTCTGCGTTAGTAGGGCCGAAAAGAAAAACATCCGACAAGTTAGAAAACTTTGCCAGTGGGATAGAAAGCCACGGCAATGCTCGGCAGCCTATGGCTATCAAATATTTTTTAATAGCTATTTTATTCGTTTTGTTTGATGTAGAAGTAATTTTCTTTTATCCTTATGCGGTTAATTTCCGTGAATTGGGTTGGAATGGCTTTTTTGCAGTATTAATGTTTGTAGCCTTCTTTTTAGTAGGATTTATTTACATTATCAAAAAAGGCGCATTAAAATGGGAAGATTAGCCGCTGCGCAAAAATCTAAGGTTAAAATGAACATAGATCTATCATTGTAAGTTATACATATACCGTGCAAACGATCACTGTAAACTACTAAAATAAAAATATATGTCACGTCCGGTTCGATTTAATATACACCCCAAAGAAGCCAATACCGCCGATGCTATTGGTTACGCAAATATGCCGGAAGGATATTCCGGAGAAGGTTTTTTTACTACGCAATTAAGCAATGTAGTGGGCCTTGCGCGTAAAAATTCTTTATGGCCATTGCCATTTGCTACCTCTTGTTGTGGAATTGAATTTATGGGAACCATGGGAGCACATTACGATTTAGCTCGATTTGGTGCCGAAAGAGTTGGTTTTTCTCCCCGCCAATGCGATTTGTTGATGGTAATGGGAACAATTGCTAAAAAAATGGCGCCCGTATTGCGCCAGGTATACTTGCAAATGGCCGAACCTCGTTGGGTAATTGCTGTTGGAGCATGCGCTTCTAGCGGTGGCATTTTTGATACATACAGTGTATTACAAGGGATTGATCAGGTAATTCCGGTTGATGTATATGTGCCAGGATGCCCTCCTCGTCCAGAAGCTATATTAGACGGCTTTATGAAAATACAAGAACTAGTAGGTAAAGAAAGCATCCGCAGAAGAAATAGTGATGAATATAAAACCCTTTTAAGTGGGTACGGAATTCAATAATTAGAAAGAAAGGGCCGGAAAGTTACAACCATTCAAAAGAAAATTGAAGCATGAGTTTAACAAATGAACAAATACAACAAGCATTAATCACTAAATTCGGCGAAGCCGTATTTAACTTTGAAGAGACCTATGGAATGCTTTGTTTTGAAGCTGCTAAAGAAAATAACCTGAAAGTATTACAATATTTACAAGATGATCCTGAATTGAGTTTTAACTTTCTTACAGATTTATGTGCAGTAAACTATCCCGATAATAAAGGCAAAGAATTGGCCGTGGTTTATCATTTGCATAACCTGCGAAAAAATGTTCGAATAAGATTTAAAATATTTACATCGATAGATCAACCCGATGTATTTACTGCGTCAAAAATGTTTTCAGCAGCAGATTGGATGGAGAGAGAAACTTTTGATTTTTATGGTGTAAATTTTGTTGGACATCATAACCTCAAAAGAATTTTAAATGTAGATGAAATGGATTATTTCCCATTACGGAAAGAATATCCATTAGAAGATCAAACCCGTATCGACAAAGACGATGCGATGTTTGGAAGAGGATAATTGACAATTGATAATGGAAGTGGCGAAATATATTTTTGAATTAAATAATAAATTTGCCCCAATTGGGGTTGCGGTATGAACGAACATATAACATTACCGGAAGGGTCAATAGAAAAGCACACAACTACCTTAAATGTAGGCCCTACACACCCTGCAACACATGGCGTATTCCAAAATATTATGGAATTAGATGGAGAGCGGGTAGTGTCTACAGAACAAACAGTAGGCTACATTCACCGTGCTTTTGAAAAATTAGCCGAGCGTAGAAACTTATACCAAATTACCCCAATTACCGATCGGTTGAACTATTGCAGCAGTCCTATCAATAACATGGGTTGGCACCTTACTTGCGAAAAACTATTGGGCGTAAAAACCCCAAAACGTGTAGATTATCTAAGGATAATTATTATGGAGTTGGCACGTATTTCTGATCACCTAATATGTAATTCAATTGTTGGGGTAGATACTGGTGCTTATACCGGATTTCTTTACGTAATGCAATACCGTGAATTAATCTATGAAATATATGAAGAAGTATGCGGCTCTCGTTTAACCACCAATATTGGCCGAATAGGTGGTTTCGAAAGAAATTTCACCAATACTGCATTTAAAAAACTCGAAAAATTCTTAAAGGAATATCCTAAAGTATTAAAAGAGTTCGAAAACTTATTTACACGCAACAGAATATTCATGGATCGTACCATTGCTACTGGCGCTATCAGTGCCGAGCGTGCATTGAACTATGGATTTACAGGTCCTAATCTCCGCGCAGCGGGTGTAGATTATGATGTGCGCGTTCATAGCCCTTATAGTAGCTACGAAGATTTTACATTTGATATCCCTGTAGGTAAAACAGGCGACAACTACGATCGTTTCTTAGTTCGCAATCAGGAAATGTGGCAAAGCTTACATATCATAGAACAAGCTTACAGAAAAGTGCAAGATTTTAGAGGTGCAGAAGCAGATGTTTTTCATGCCAATGTCCCTGAATATTATCTTCCTAAAAAAGAAGATGTTTACACTAAAATGGAAGCACTTATTTGGCATTTCAAAATCATTATGGGAGAAGTTGATATGCCTAAAGGAGAAGTGTATCATTCAGTAGAAGGCGGTAATGGTGAATTGGGTTTTTATTTAATTAGTGATGGAGGAAGAACGCCATTTAGACTTCATTTCCGCAGACCATCATTTATTTATTACCAAGCATATCCTGAATTAATAAAAGGAGGAATGTTAAGTGATGCAATTGTTACTATGAGTAGTTTGAATTTAATCGCAGGTGAATTAGACGCGTAGAGACGCCATGCTGGCGTCTAAAATTGGTTGCGTCTAAAATCTTAAACACCAACATGGTGTTTACAAAAAAATAAAACATATCTGCAATCGAAAGGGAGCAGTAAAAACGGAAATAAGATAGTATGTCACAATTTTCAGAAACACAAATGACCGAATTTAAAAGATTGGTCAGCCGATATCCCGAAGGGAAACAAAAAAGCGCACTATTGCCGGTTTTGCACCTGGCTCAAAATAGTTTTGGTGGATGGCTAAGTCAGGAAACATTAGATTATGTAGCCGAGCTATTAAATATCACTCCTATCGAAGTATATGAAGTAGCTACTTTCTACAGCATGTACAATCTTAAACCGGTTGGTCAATATTTGTTTGAAGTTTGTCAAACCGGCCCTTGTATGATTAGTGGCAGCGACAATATCATTCAATACATTCAAGAAAAGTTGGGCATTAAACCCGGCGAAACAACAAAAGATGGCCTTTTTACGCTGAAAACAGTAGAATGTTTAGGCGCTTGTGGCTATGCGCCAATGATGCAAATGGGAAAAACCTACAGAGAACATCTTACTAAAGACAAAGTAGATGCTATTATTTTAGAATGTAGAAGCAACGCTGCAGCAAACAATTAACAAACACCATTGGTTAACCAAAAAACAACCAATTCGCAAATAACAACACTATGGGTGTAAAATTATTACTCGAAAAAGCGCATGTAGAAGGAATTCGCACTTTTGCTGTATATCGTAAAGAAGGCGGTTACAAAAGTGTTGAAAAAGCCATTAAACAAATGGGGCCCGAAGCCATTGTGGAAGAGGTTAAAAAAAGCGGCTTACGTGGTAGAGGTGGTGCCGGATTTCCTGCCGGTATGAAATGGAGCTTTATTGCTAAACCAGAAGGTGTTCCTCGTCACTTAGTGTGTAATGCTGATGAGAGTGAACCCGGAACGTTTAAAGACAGGTATTTAATGGAAAATATTCCTCATCTGTTAATTGAAGGCTTAATCATCTCATCATTTGCATTGGGTAGCAATGATACATACATCTATATCAGAGGAGAATATGCATGGATTGTAGACATCCTCGAAACAGCTATTGAAGAAGCTAAAGCCAATGGGTATTTAGGTAAAAATATTTTAGGAAGCGGTTTCGATTGCAATATCCATGTTCAACGTGGTGCAGGTGCCTATATCTGTGGCGAAGAAACTGCATTAATTGAATCGCTAGAAGGTAAACGCGGTAACCCTCGTATTAAACCACCATTCCCGGCTATTCAAGGTTTATGGCAACGTCCAACAGTGGTGAATAACGTAGAAACATTAGCTGCTGTAGTTCCTATCATCAACATGGGTGGAGATGAATATGCTAAAATTGGCGTAGGTAGATCAACTGGTACTAAACTCATTTCTGCTTGTGGAAATATTCAAAAACCCGGTGTATATGAAATAGACATGACTATTTCTGTAGAGGAGTTTATTTATTCTGATGAATATTGTGGTGGAATTGCCAATGGTAAGCGATTAAAAGCTTGTATTCCAGGTGGGTCATCTGTACCTATTTTACCTGCTAACCTTTTATTGAAAACGGCTAAAGGGGAAACCAGGTATATGAATTACGAAAGCCTTAGTGATGGAGGATTTGCTACTGGCTCTATGATGGGCTCAGGTGGTTTTATTGTATTAGATGAAGACCAATGTATTGTTAAAAACACCTACACATTAGCAAGGTTTTATCGCCATGAAAGTTGCGGTCAATGTTCTCCTTGTCGAGAAGGTACGGGCTGGATGGAAAAGATTTTAAACAAAATAGAAATCGGTAAAGGAAGGAAATCTGATATTGATTTATTGTGGGATATTCAACGCAAGATCGAAGGGAATACAATTTGTCCATTAGGAGATGCTGCCGCATGGCCGGTGGCCGCCGCTATTCGCCACTTTAGAGACGAATTTGAATGGCATGTATTGAATCCTGATCAAGCACAAAAAAGAAATTTTGGATTGGCGCATTATGCTGAACCTATTTATGTACCGGCTAGCTAATGAAACCCATTCTAAAATTGTTGATTTTTGTTTTTTGACTTTTGAATTTTGACTTTTTACTTGTAACGTATGTCTGAACAACCATTATTTAAAGTAACAATCGATAACATTACAATTGAAGTTCCTGCGGGAACTACAATTTTAAATGCTGCACGTAAAATTGGCGGCGAAATTGCTCCACCTGCTATGTGTTATTACAGTAAGCTGGAAGGGAGTGGTGGTAAATGTCGTACCTGCTTGGTAGAGGTAAGCAAAGGCTCTGAAAAAGATCCACGCCCCATGCCTAAGTTGGTGGCTAGCTGCCGTACTACCGTAATGGATGGCATGGAAGTAAAAAACATCACCAGTGAAAAAGTGGTGGACGCCCGCAATGGAATTGTAGAGTTTTTATTGCTCAATCATCCATTAGATTGCCCTGTTTGTGACCAGGCAGGTGAATGTCATTTACAAGACCTTAGTTACAATCATGGTAAAGCAGGCACCCGTTACGAATTCCAGCGCCGTACTTTCAAAAAACACGATTTAGGGGAACATATTCAGTTGCACATGACGCGTTGCATACTATGTTATCGTTGTGTTTTTACTGCCGATCAACTTACTCAAAAAAGAGAACATGGTGTGTTAGATAGAGGAGATCATGCTGAAATTGCCACTTTTATCGAGAAAAATTTAGACAACGAATTCATTGGTAATGTAATAGACGTTTGTCCGGTAGGCGCATTAACCGACAAAACTTTCCGGTTTAAAAACAGGGTTTGGTTTTTAAAACCAATGAATGCGCATCGCAATTGCCCTACTTGTAGCGGAAAAGTTACTTTGTGGAATAGAGGTGATGAAGTATACCGAGTTACCGCCCGTAAAGATCAGTGGGGTGAAGTAGAAGAATGGATTTGTAATACCTGTAGATTTGATACTAAAAATGCCAGCGAATGGGTTATTGAAGGACCAAGAGAAATTGACCGTCATTCTGTAATCTCTCAAGGACATTATGCTGGAAATATCGGAACCAATAAACCAACAGAAACATTTGCCGCAGTAAATGATGGACGACAACCGCAGTTATTGATGGACATTCATTCTGTAAGTGATGTAAACAAACCCGGCAATACATTGAATAAACTCAATGGACCTGCTCATTCAAACAATTTTAATAATAATCACGACTAATATAATTACGCATGACACTATTGGCATTTGACTGGTTATTACTGATAGAAAAATTAATACTCATCGCAATTATTGTATTTGCAAGTTTGGGTATTGCACTATATACCACTTTCGCAGAACGTAAAGTAGCCGCTCTTTTACAAGACCGTCCAGGTCCTGAAAGAGCTGGACCTTTTGGATTGTTTCAACCATTTGCCGATGGCTTGAAGCTCATCACCAAAGAAGAAATTATTCCAGGCTCTGCAAGTAAAGGATTATTTATACTTGGTCCGGGATTAGCAATGACTGCCGCATTAATGACTTGCTCAGTAATTCCTTGGAGTAGCCACGTAGAACTATTCGACCGTAAAATTGATCTTCAAATAGCCGATATTAATATTGGCATTTTATACATTTTTGGCGTTGTAAGTCTGGGTGTTTATGGTATTATGATTGGCGGTTGGGCTTCAAACAATAAATTTTCATTAATGGCTGCTTTAAGAGGCGCCTCACAAGCAATCAGCTACGAGCTAGCTATGGGACTTTCTCTAATAGCTGTGCTAATGATTGCAGGTTCACTAAGTTTGAAGTCTATTGTAGATCAACAAATGGCCGCAGGACATTTATGGAATATTGCTTACCAGCCTCTGGGATTTTTAATTTTCTTTATCTGTGCATTGGCAGAATGTAATAGAACTCCATTCGACTTACCTGAAGCAGAAAACGAATTGAATTTTGGCTACCACCAAGAATACTCTTCAATGAAATTGGGTTTCTATTTGTTCTCAGAATACATTAACATGATTATGAGCAGTGCAGTAATGGCTTGCTTGTTTTTTGGCGGTTACGATATCCCTTTTTTAGATGAAAGTAAATTAGCAGTAAATACAGCAGCAATTCTTGGCGTACTTGCCTTGTTAACTAAAATTGTAGTATTTATTTTTGTGTTTATGTGGATCAGATGGACGGTACCCCGTTTTAGATACGATCAATTGATGAATGTGGGTTGGAAGAAATTAATTCCATTGGCATTGTTCAATATGTTATTAACCGGTGCAATTATTCTTTGGCAACAAAGCTAATAGCTTGCCAATAAAATAAAGACTCATAAATATATTTTAAAAAAATAAATTAAGTAATGCAAGCATTAACAAAAAGAAAGAAGGAAGTGAGCAGAAAGCCAATGTCTTTTATGGAGAGTTTGTACATTCCTGCAATTCTCAAAGGCATGGGCATTACCTTCAGACATATATTCACTAAAAATCCTACTATTCGCTATCCAGAGCAAAAACGTCCTTTTAGTCCAGTATTCCGAGGGTTACATGTACTAAACAGAGACGAAGCAGGAAGAGAAAGATGTACTGCTTGTGGATTATGCGCTGTTGCTTGTCCAGCAGAAGCCATTACTATGGAAGCTGCCGAACGTGTAAAGGGAGAAGAAAGTAAATACCGGGAAGAAAAATATGCCGCTAAATATGAAATTAATATGCTGCGTTGTATTTTCTGCGGTTTATGTGAAGACGCTTGTCCAAAAGACGCCATTTACCTTAGTGAAACAGTTGCTCCGGCAAATTTTACCAGAAAAGGGTTCATTTATGGCAAGGAAGATTTGTTAATTCCTAACCGCAATGTAGAATTAGAAGAGTATGCAGAAGCAATAGGAGAAAGTAGGAGGAGAAAATATTAATCATAGGTAATTCAACAAGATGAATACAGTTCAAATATTATTTTTCTTTTTAAGTGTACTGGCAATTTTCAGTGCAATAATGGTATTAGTAAGCAAAAACCCTGTACATAGCGTGTTGTGGTTAATTGCAGTATTTTTTGCAATATCGGGGCACTATATTTTGCTGAATGCCCAATTTCTAGCCATTGTAAACTTGATTGTTTATGCAGGTGCCATAATGGTGTTGTTTTTATTTGTAATTATGTTAATGAACCTGAATGCAAATGCAGAACCACGAAAACGTTGGTGGATGAAGCTTGCCGGCGTAGTTTCTGGCGGTTGTTTTTTAGTTGTATTGGTTTCGTTGGTGCAACAAGCGCTCGATTTAACAGGCAAAGAAACATTGATGAAAGAAGGGAATATTGGCCTAATAAAAAATCTAGGAAAAGTTTTATTTAGTGATTTCGTTTTGCCATTCGAAATAAGCAGTGTGTTGTTTTTAAGTGCAATGGTGGGTGCCGTAGTAATCGGAAAAAAAGATTAACACCAACATTGATTTTAAATTATTAATTGAATAATTGTTAAAATATGCCAATACAATACTATATCTATTTTTGTTTAGCACTCTTCAGCATCGGAATTATTGGTGTGCTAACCAGAAGAAATGCAATCATTGTTTTTATGTGTGTAGAGCTAATGCTCAATGCAGTGAATTTATTACTGGTAGCTTTTTCTAAAATGCACCATGGCGCAGCATTACTAAATAACCCAACTACAACAGTTGGTATCGACGGACAATTATTTGTATTTTTTATTATGGTGGTTGCTGCTGCAGAAGTAAGTATCGGCTTGGCTATAATAGTAATGATGTATAGAAATACACATTCAGTAGACATTAACTTTTTGAACAGATTGAAAAATTAATATGAGTAAGATAGCATTTTTAGTTCCACTTTTCCCACTAGTAGGGTTTCTGATCAATGGATTGGGAAGAAAATTTCTTTCTAAAACAGCAATAGGAATCATTGGTACGGGAGTTATCTTTTGTTCTTTTGTAACCTCATGCATTTTGTTTCAGCAAGTTTGTAACGCATCTTGCGAACACCAAACTTTCAATGCAGTAGTTACTTTATTTAATTTTATTAAAGTAGATGCATTTACTATACCTTTTGCATTTCAAGTAGATCAATTGTCTGTGTTATTTTTATTGATTATTACAGGCATTGGAACCTTAATTCACCTCTATTCAACTGCTTACATGAAAGAGGAAGAGTCGCATCATTTCGGAAGATATTTTGCTTACCTCAATCTTTTCGTTTTTTCCATGCTACTATTGGTAATGGGTGCCAACTATGTTATAATGTTTATTGGCTGGGAAGGTGTTGGACTTTGTTCTTATTTGTTAATTGGTTATTGGTTTAAAAACAACAATTACAACTATGCTGCAAAGAAAGCTTTTATCATGAATAGGATTGGCGACTTAGGATTTTTATTAGCAGTATTTTGGATACTACTTAAATTAGGCACTGTAAGTTATGGCGATGTTTTTGCCAATGTAGCCAAATTATCTTCTTTTGATATTACTACCATTACCCTTTTACTTTTTGTAGGAGCAATGGGTAAAAGTGCTCAAATTCCTTTATATACTTGGCTGCCAGATGCAATGGCAGGTCCTACGCCTGTATCTGCATTAATACATGCTGCAACAATGGTAACTGCAGGTATTTACATGATTGCCAGAAGCAACATTTTGTATACATTGGCGCCTTCAACACAAGCCATCATTGCGGTTGTAGGCTTGGCAACAGCTATTTTTGCCGCAACAATTGCCGTCAAGCAAAACGATATTAAAAAAGTATTAGCCTACTCTACTGTAAGTCAGTTGGGATATATGTTTTTAGGACTGGGAGTAGGTGCATATACAGGTGCTGTATTTCATGTATTTACCCATGCATTTTTTAAAGCACTGTTGTTTTTAGGAGCAGGCTCTGTTATTCATGCAATGCATCACGAACAAGACATTCGAAAAATGGGTAACCTTAAAAAACATTTACCGATTACTCATTTTACTTTCTTATTTGGTTGTTTGGCAATCGCAGGTATACCTCCTTTTTCTGGCTTCTTTTCCAAAGATGAAATTCTAGCAGCTACTTTTTCCCACAACCCAATTTTTTATTACATAGGAGTGGGCGGCGCTTTGCTAACAGCATTTTATATGTTTCGTTTATACACCCTAACTTTCTTAGGCAATTTTAGGGGCTCAGCCGAACAAGAGCATCATTTACATGAAAGTCCACTTGCCATGACTATTCCATTAATAGTATTGGCCATTCTTTCAACAATTGGCGGGTTAATAGGTATACCTGAAGTTTTTTCAGCGAACAGTCATTGGTTAGAACATTTTCTCGCACCAATTTTTGCGGCGTCAAACAAATTAATCACACCACATCATTTAGAACATTCACAAGAATTCATGTTGATGGGTAGTGTAACCGCAATAATTATATTGGTCATTGCCATTACAATTTTGGTATACAGAAAATATACACTCAAAGAAAATGAATCCAATTGGGGTATTGGCAAGTTATTAGCCAATAAATGGTATATAGATGAATTGTATGACGTTGTAATTGTTAATCCAATAAATGCATTTGCAGGTTTTTGTAAAAATGTAATTGAAAAAAGTGGTATTGATGGGTTAGTAAATGGTGTAGGCAAATTGGTTGCTTATAGTTCAAGACAACTTCGACTATTACAAAGCGGACAAGTAGCCAGCTATTTGTTGATTATCATGTTATCGATAGTTGTATTCTTTTTGATTTGGTTTAATGACACAACAATTACTCGATTCCTAAACAATATATTTTAAATCGTTCATTAAGTATTCAGCACAATGATAGCCTTATTACTCATATTAACTCCTTTTGCAACTGGTTTACTTTCATTTGTAATGACAAAAGGAAACTTTGCAAAAAACTTTTCGTTACTAGCTTCTATTGCCATTGCCGTATTGGCAATTCTTGCATTGAATGAACCAGTAGCGCCTACTTTTGATGTAGCTTGGTTAAACAATTTAGGCAGCCGTTTTACTTTAAAGATGGATGGCATGAGCAAAATGCTGTGTTTGTTAACAGCGGTTTCATTTCCATTGATTTTTACAGCTGTTTACAAAAACGAATATAAAAATCCTGCATCTTTTTTTGGATTAATGTTACTTACCCAAGCTGGGTTAATGGGAGTGTTTTTGGCTGCAGATGCTTTGTTGTTTTATTTTTTCTGGGAATTTGCCTTAATTCCGGTTTATTTCCTTTGTTCTATTTGGGGAGGAGAAAAACGCATCCAAGTAACGTTTAAATTTTTCATTTATACATTTTTAGGTTCTTTATTAATGTTGGCAGGAATTTTATATTTATACTTTCATACCGCCAATCATTCATTTGCTATCCAATCGTTTTATCAAATTAGCTTAAGTGGCAAAGAGCAAGCGTTTATCTTTTGGTTGTTCTTTATTGCATTTGCAATTAAAATGCCCATATTTCCTTTTCATACATGGCAGCCCGATGCTTATGAACAATCGCCAACTGCTACTACAATGGTATTAAGTGGTATAATGGTTAAAATGGGCTTGTTTGCAGTTTTACGATGGTTATTGCCCATATTTCCTTTAGCAACAGTACAGTTTAGTAATATCATTATTTTATTTTCTGTAATTGGGATGATTTATGCATCATTAATTGCAATTCGTCAAGATGATATAAAAAGACTGATTGCTTATTCTTCTATTGCACATATTGGATTAATGAGTGCCGCTATATTTTCGGGCAATAAAACCGGATTAGAAGGCGTGATGATACAGATGTTTAACCATGGCATTAATGTTATTGGATTGTGGATCATTGCCGATTTAATTGAACAGCAATTGGGTACTCGTAAAATGAGTGAAATGGGGGGATTGGCACAAAAAGCCCCAACAATGGCTGTCCTTTTTGTATTGATGGCTTTTGCAAATGTAGCCCTACCACTTACCAACGCCTTTGTTGGAGAGTTTTTAATGTTTAGTGGATTGTTTAGGGTTAATTTAGTAATAGCAGCAGTTGCAGGACTAAGTATTATTTTGGCAGCAGTTTATACATTGAATATGGTGCAAAAAGTATTATACGGCGAAGTAAGTACAACTGTTAGCAATGCAGTTGAAATAAGCTTCAATGCAAAACTGGCGTTAATACTGATAGCATTCGCTATTATTGCTTTAGGGGTATTCCCACAGCCAATGATTGATTTAACAAAAGACAGTGTAGTAGGGTTAATTATTAAAAAGTAAAAGAATATTCAACGTAAGTTATGAATGCAATTATATTTTCAGCAATAATGGGAGTGGTAATGATGTTTAGTGGCATCTTCACTCAAAAGAAATCTGCAATTACCCTTACAGCAATTATTGCTTTATTGGTTTTATTAGGCGCAAATATTTGCGAAACCTACGGTTGTTTTTCAATAGATGTTAATACACACAACCTATTACATTTCACCAAGTTTGGATTGTACTTTAATACCATACTTATTGCCGCTACGCTTATTTTTGTTTTACTGAGCGGTTCTTCAATAGAGAAAGCAGGTGTATATGTTGCAGACTATTATGCACTAATATTTTTTGTATTATGTGGCACTAGTGTATTAACTGCATATAATGGCTTGTTAATGTTATTTATTGGCATAGAAATTATGACTATACCCCTTTATATATTAACTGGCTCTGATAAAAAGAATTTAAAAAGTAATGAAGCAGCACTTAAATACTTTTTAATGGGCTCTTTTTCTACTGGTATTTTATTAATGGGTATTGCATTGGTGTATGGTGCCACTGGTTCATTTGGCATTACCAGCATTACTTCTATTGCACCTACTTCTGCAGGTGCATTGCCTATTTCTTTTTTACAAGTTGCCGGATATATTTTATTGTTCGTTTCTATGTGCTTTAAAGTATCTGCAGCTCCTTTTCATTTTTGGACACCCGATGTTTATGATGGCGCACCTAGTGTATTCACCGCATTTATGTCTACAATTGTTAAAGCCGCAGGTTTTTTTGCCTTCCTTAATTTATTTGAAGCCAACGCTACCATACTAGGTCCAACCTGGAAAATATTAATCACATTTGTGATTATTGCTACTTTGTTAGTGGGCAATATTACTGCAGTGTTTCAACAAAGTGTAAAACGTATGTTGGCATATTCTAGCATTGCTCAGGCAGGGTTTATGTTGTTTGCTTTATTCAGTAACAATGACTTAGCAAAAGAAGGGGTTTTATTATATGCAGTAGCATACAGTATAGCTACAATTGGCTTTTTTGCTGTGTTGGTAAAAGTAAAAGACCATACTTTTGATGGTTTCAATGGATTAGCTAAAGCACATCCTGTATTGGCATTTAGTGCCACCATCTTTTTAATGTCGTTAGCAGGTATTCCATTAACTGCCGGTTTTTTTGCTAAATATTATATGCTTGCGGCTGTGGTTAAATCGGGTGGTTCCTTTTGGATAGTTTTGGTAGCATTAGGATTTGCAGCCATCAGTGTATACTATTACTTTAAAGTAATTCAAGCCATGTACTTTAAACAAGGTGAGCCAGAAGTAACTTCTGCAACTGTTGGGTATAAAATTGCATTAGTTTTGGTAGCATTATTGGTAATATTAATTGGCATTCTTCCTTCAATTGTGCTCAATTGGTTCTATTTTTAACCACTCCTCATAATTAACAACAAAAGTGCATTGGGTTACAAATTCTACTATTACCTTTAATATGTATAGTTGATATAAATAACATTCAATGACAGTTTTTGATTCACTCAATTTAGCCTGGAGAACAGTTAGAAGCAATAAACTTCGCGCAGGCATTACCATAGCCATCATTGCATTTGGTATCATGGCTTTAATAGGTATTATTACTGCTATTGAAGCAATGAATCAGAGTTTAAAAGAGAGTTTCTCCTCCATGGGAGCAAATGCATTTAATATTCGGTTCAAAGAATCTAGATCCCGATTTGGCCCCAACGAAGGCAACGATGTAGTAAAAGTTCGTAGAGGATTAAAACAAAAAAAATCGAACTTGGGGAAAGCTATTCGATTAGAAGAAGCAGAATTTTTTAAAGCAAATTATCATTATCCCGGAGCCGGAATCAGTATTTATAGAAGAGGGCCAGGTGCCCAGGAATTACATTACAAAGAGAAAAAAACCAACCCACAAATCACAGTTTGGGGAGGTGATGAAAACTATTTACCGGTAAATGGTTACTCAATTTATTTAGGGAGAAACTTGAATACATTAGATATTCAAAGCGGAAGAAATGTATGTTTGGTGGGTAGCAATGTTGCACAAAAACTTTTTGGCGATAATCCCGAAAAATGCCTCGATAAAATCATCAAAGTTGGAAGTAGTCCTTATAGAATCATTGGGTTATTAAAAGCCAAAGGTTCTAGTGCAATGCTTAGGCAAGACGATATGATCCTTACTTCATACACCAACGTTAGGAGATTTGAAAATGCAGCTCAATCATATTTACTTGGGGTAATTGTTAGAAATATCAATGAATTACCGGTTGCTACAGATGAAGCTACTTCTGTATTTAGGGCTGTTAGAAAATTAGAGCCTACAGAAGAAAATAATTTTGTTGTAGAAAAAAGCGACAAGTTCGCAGAAATGTTTATTGGATTCTTGAGTAGTATTACCGGTGCAGCAAGTGCCATTGGTTTGATTACACTTATTGGAGCTGCAATAGGGTTGATGAACATCATGCTGGTATCTGTAAATGAAAGAACAAAAGAAGTTGGTTTAATAAAAGCTATTGGCGGAAAAAGTAAATACGTACGTCAACAGTTTTTATTTGAAAGTATTATTATTAGTCTACTTGGCGCATTTTGCGGAATTGTATTAGGTGTGCTGGTGGGCAACCTGTTCGGACTAATACTTAAAACAGGTTTTGTAATACCATGGGCTTGGGTGGTAATTGGAATTGTAATATGCACGGTGGTGGGCTTAGCTGCCGGAATATATCCTGCTATGAAAGCGGCTCGCTTAAACCCAATTGTAGCACTTAGATACGAGTAAAAAAGTAAAAATCAAAGGCAAAATACTTATAAAATTGCCAGCTATTTTTTAGCATACAACAGATGCTAGTCTTTCTTTTTATTGCTGATTTTTAGCTTTTCGTTGATGTAATATTTTATATCTTCTTCTGTGTGGTTGGCCCTTAGCCATTCGTAGCTAGGTCTATGTGTTTGCATAAATTGCTGAAGTGCATCGTTGTTCAGACCACTATACTGTGTTACCAATTGCGGAGGAAATCGATAGTTGATATATGCTTCACGTTCATTGGTTTCAAAAAACTGAAAAGCTTTTCTTTTATTTTTTTCTCTTCGAGAAAATCGATCAATATTTAATGCAATACCTGCGCCTGAATTGGCAATCGCTACAGTAGGAATTTTGTATTGAACAATATCTTCAAAGAAATCTTTTCTCCTTTCTATACTATCTAGCTGATAGGCATTCATCCCTTTAGTATTAACAGTTACATTTCCTAAAGAATGCAACAATGGCACTAGTTGCAAATACAAGGTATCATTGATGAGTACTTTTGCATGAAAGGTAACAGTATCAAAATGATAGCCCACTGCAGCAAATGATAGCACCTGATTTTGTGTCAACTCAATCTTAAACATTCCTTTATTACTGGTCATTACGGTATTCTTTGTATACAAGTTGGTTACACTGGCAAGCGCAATAGGTTCATTGGTAATACTGTCTTTTAGGTAACCCCAAACGTAATTTTTTTGTTGGGAAAATACAGCGGTTGAAAAAAGTAAACTTGTAATGAATATAATGAGATAACGCATATCAATATTTTATACAAAAGTAGGCATAAAAATACCTCACAAGCATGATGCCTGTGAGGTATAAAAAGAAATTCAAACAATAGCAACAAATTTATTTTGGATCTAGTGCTTGTTTAATTTTTTCAGATAAATCTTGCAAGTGTATTCTAGTCATTTTATCTTCTACTCCTCCTGCTGCTGCATTAATTTGTGCGCGAAGCGAAATTAATTGAGCACGAACAATAGAAGGTACATCTGTTTTCTTTAAATCAGTAATTGATGTACTGCCTCCTCCAATACCAAAGCTTACGTTGGCAAGAGGGGTGGTGGTATTAAGTATTCCACTTAAACGTTCTACATACGACTTTTGCAATAATCTACGATACATATCAGTAGCTTTTTTGCTTTTCAATTCGCTAAAAACACCATTTTCAACATCATTCAATAATTCAAGCGCTGTATAGGCTTTATTCGTACCAAAGCGTTCACCACTTAATTGAAGACGGTTTAATCTATCGGCACTTACCAAGTTATTTAAAGCGCCATCTTGTAAGTTCATAATTGGATCATTGTTAATCGGATTGTTGAACTTATTCCATAAGCTATGATCGATTAACCATGTAGGGGTTTCAAAAACTTGCTTTATCAAGAAAGCAACCGCTTCTTTTTGGCGAGATTTTGGAGTGATTTCGTATACTTCTTCATTTTGTTCCACAGTTTTAAATGTTTCGTATACACCACCAACATTTGCAGTAACGTGGCCTACATATCTTCTGAATTGACCCAATAGCTGCGCATACATATTGCTAACATTTTCATATTGATCAGCTTCTTCCTTACTCCATTCAGGTAATCCTTTAATAATGCGTTTTAAGTTGATGATACCATATTCACTGGCTTTAACAGCATTATCACTAAGATCTTCACTTTGGCTTCTGGGGTCTGCTCTGTTTCCTAACTCATAGGTGCCAAACCAACGGCGAGGGTTTTCTTTTATTTTTTCAGTCACCAATTTACTGCTGTTATTTTTTGTTTCTTCTTCATTATTACCAGCTATATATCCATAACCCCATTGAATAGCCCATTTATCGTAATCGCCAATGCGAGGGTAAAGTCCTTTACGCTCAATATTGTCTTCAGGTTGCGCAACATAGTTAAAACGAGCATAGTCCATAATAGAAGCGGTATGTCCGTTGGCTTCAACCCAATTTTTATCTCTTAATTTTTCAACAGGCGTTCTGCTACTGCTTCCCATATTGTGTAAAAGTCCAATGGTATGTCCTACTTCATGAGACGATACAAAACGAATCAAATCTCCCATTAAAGCATCATCAAACTTCATCTTACGCGATCCCGGATCAACAGCAGCAGTTTGAATCATATACCAATCATGTACAAGTTTCATCACATTATGGTACCAACCGATATGGCTTTCTAGAATTTCTCCGCTTCTTGGATCATGAACGTTAGGTCCGTAAGCATTTTCAATATCAGAGGCAAAATAGCGAACAACAGAATAGCGTGCATCTTCTGTACTCATGGTTGAGTCGTTTTCAGGCCATTCTTTACCCATAATGGCATTTTTAAAGCCAGCTTTTTCAAAAGCCGACTGCCAGTCGTTAATGCCTGCAATGAGGTGTTTACGCCATTGTTTAGGGGTTGCAGGGTCTATATAATAAATGATGGGCTTTTTAGGCTCAACTAATTCGCCATTACGCCATTTATCCCATTCACCGTCTTTTGGTTCTAAACGCCAACGTACTGCAAAACGGATATTTTCTACTTTTTGTTGATCATCGCTGTATCGTACAAAATCATCTGGGAAAAAACCTACTCGTTTATCCCAAATGCGTCTTTGCATAGGTGTTTGAGGAAGTAACAAAAATGAGGTATTCATCTCTAAGGTAACAGCACCGGCATCATTTGCAGCAGGAATGTTTGCAGTTGGCATACCCGGACTGGCAGGCATTCCCATTCCTCCAGCTGAAGGAGTTGATGAAAATGTTTTTACAGTTCTTACTTCTGTGTTGATAGGGAAAGTGCTTATTTTAGCTATGTAAGATCTGTCTGCGGCAATGCCAGATAAGTTATAACGACGTTTAGCAGATGAGCTAATGCTTACCACTAGATTATCCCCTTTAAAGAAATCTGTAACGTCAATTACAACGCCAGTAGAATCTTTGCCAAAAGCAGCAATAGGAAAGGCTGCAGCAATAGAATTTACATTAGAATTGGTAACTGCCTTATAAATTACCTGATCTGCATCAGCAGTATTTACCAAAGTAATGGTTCTTAAGAAAACAGTATTATTTGGGCCTTTTTCAAAACTAACCGTTTGTTGATTAGCAATTTCACCGCCATAACCTGCACCGGCAGGCACTTTTGCAAAACGAGATACGGCCAATACTTCCCTGCCAAATAATGAATCGGCTATTTCAAAAAAATACTTCTCTTCTACCTTATGAACGGTAAAAAGGCCTTTTTTAGAAACAGCTTTTTCGGTAATAACTTCTTTGTAAGCTTTGGGTCCTTGTTTAGCTGCATTTGGAGAACCTGCCGCACCATTGGTTGCAGCTGGGGCGCCAGTTGCCTGACCTGGGCTAGTTGGCGGGTTTTGTGGGCGTTGCTGAGCAAACATAGTAGCTGCTATGAGTAACGCAGTGGAGGGTAATAAAATTTTTTTCATTGCTTGAGGATCAATTTTTTGTATCATAAAGATAGCTTTGTACAGCAATCTTTCAATAATTTACTTGAGGTTAGGGATGAATGGTAATCCAGCTTTAAATAGGTTACTATAATTAATGGAAAATGGTTATACTTGAATATTATTTAATATAATTATCAAAATATAATAAATAATTATTTGCTACAAATTTGTTGCATTAAATAAAATAACTAATTTGTAGCCCGTTTATGCACTGATAAATTGTTTTGTAAAAACAAAATAATTTTCATTAGCATTGTGGATTCAAATTTAAACCAACTGTAATTTTTTAAAAAAACAAAAACAATTGAGTCATGGCTGAAACTAAACCAACCGCAGCGACAAAAAGTGCATCTTCAGGTCAATCAAAGAAGAGTGGTAATTCAATTTCTTGGATTGCTCCATTAACTTGTATTATTTTAGGTTATTTAATTTGGCGTTTTGCTTTAGGAGCAAATAGCAACTTCACAAATCCTGATTTAACAGGTGGTTTTTGGCCAAGTCATAAAGGACCTAAAACAGGCTTAAGTAAAATGTATGAAGGTGGTATCATCGTTCCAATTTTGATTGGTTCGTTCTTAACTGTACTTACATTTTGTATTGAAAGATTTTTAACTGTAGCAAAAGCAGCAGGTTCAGGAAGTATTGCTGAATTTGTTCGTACCGTACAATTCCATTTAGCAAATAAGGATGTAGATAAAGCTATTGCAGCTTGCGATAAGCAAAAAGGATCTGTTGGTAATGTAATGAAAGCAGGTTTGAAGAAATACAAAGAAATGATTACTAACACAGAATTAGATACTGAACAAAAAGTATTGAACATTCAAAAGGAAGTAGAAGAAGCTACCGCTTTAGAATTACCTATGTTAGAGAAAAACTTAGTATTCCTTTCAACTATTGCTTCTGTAGCAACATTATTAGGTCTATTAGGTACTGTATTAGGTATGATTAAATCTTTCTCTGCATTAGGAGATGAAGGTGGTGGTGATGCTGCTCGTGAATTGTCAAAAGGTATCTCTGAAGCCTTGTTTAACACAGCTTTAGGTATTGGTACTTCTGCAATCGCTATCATCATGTACAACATATTTACTACTCGTATTGATGGCATCACTTATGGCATTGATGAGTCTGGTTTCACTTTAACACAAAGCTTTGCTGCTAACTATAAATAATTGTTGATTATTTATGGAAATGGCAAGAGTTTGAATCTAATTAGTGAAACAGTATAAAAAATAAACAATGGGTAGAGCCAAATTACCTCGTAAGAGTACGAGTATCGACATGACGGCGATGTGCGACGTGGCGTTTCTCTTGTTGTCGTTCTTCATTTTAACGACCAAGTTTAAACCATCTGAAGCTGTTGCTGTAACTACGCCCAATTCAGTTGCTGCTAAAGTAGCACCGGATAAAGATTTTGTAATGGTAATTATTGACAAGGATGGCAAAGTATTTCTTTCGATGGACGATGAAGCCAAAAAAGAATTCATTGCTAATACTTTAAACAATACCAAAGGCTTGAATATAGATGTGAAAGCATTTAAAAAAGCACAATTCTTTGGTGCACCTTTTTCAAGCTTAGCATCTTTTATAGCATTACCAGAAGACCAACGTAAAGGTGAAAATCTTCCTGGTATACCGGTAAAAGATACTGCAAACAATGAATTGGTAACTTGGATGCGTCTGGTAAATGAAGCATATATAGGTACAAAAGCCCCTAATCTCCTTATGAAGGGAGACAATATGGCCAAGTACCCATCATTTAAAGCAGCTGTTGACGCATTTAAGAAAAATGATTTTCTGAAATTCCAGATGATCACCAATCCAGAACCAGCACCAGTAGGTACTGATTTATGGAAAGTCAATCAATCGGGAGAGAAGAAAGAAGACTAAATATTATTAACAAAAACTAAATTCTACCGACATGGCAGAAATGGACACCTCGTCGGGTGGCGGACATAAGAAAGGCCCCGGCGTCAAAAAAGGGAAAAAATTATCAACCAGGGTTGACTTAACACCCATGGTGGACTTAGGTTTCTTGTTGATTACGTTTTTCATCTTCACCACAACCATGAGTCAGCCTACGGCTATGAAGCTCTTTTTACCAAAAGATGCAGATAAACCGGAGGAACAGAATAAGGCAAAAGAATCTGGTGTTATCACCATCCTATTAGGAAAAGACAACAATGTTTTCTACTATGAAGGCACATTAGATAATTCAGCTTCAAACTTTAAGTCTTCTAACTTTAAGGAAATCAGAACGGTGCTGATGGATAAAAAGCAACGTACACCTGAAAAAGATTTAGTAGTAGTACTTAAACCTAGTTCTGAATGCACTTATAGAAATGTAGTGGATATTTTAGATGAAATGGCCATTAACGTATTAAAACGTTATGCACTGGTAGATATATCAGCAATTGAAGAAGAATTGGTGAAGAAATCAGAGCAAATGGCTGGAGCAACTGCAGTAAACTAAGTACCATAAAGCAACTAATCATTAACAATTTTTACAATGGACGTAAATAAAATATTATCAGCTGATGTTCTAGACCTGATCTTTGAAGGTAGAAACAAGGAATATGGTGCTTATGATTTACGTAAAACCTATAACAAACGTATTACTTACGCTGTTATTGGCACACTAGTCATTTGTTCTTTATTATTGGTTGGCTCTTTAATTGCCAATTCTACAAAAAAGGCTAAGGCAGAAATAGTTGTACAAGACGTATCGTTGGAAAACGTGAAACAGGAAGAGAAAAAACCTGAACCACCACCACCACCGCCACCGCCAAAGCAAGAACCTCCTAAAGTGGAGATCACTAAATTCACCCCTCCTAAAATTGTGAAGGATGAAGAAGTGAAAGAAAAAGATGAAATAAAAGAAGTTGAAAAATTAGAAGATACCAAAATTGGTACCATCAATCAAGAAGGTACTAAAGATGAAGGTATTGTAGCTCCTCCTGTAGAAAGTGGTACTGGTGTTGCTGAACCACCTAAACAAGAAGAAGATTACGATAAGATCTTTACCGTAGTACAAATCCCTGCAGAATTTCCGGGTGGTTTACCCGCTTGGTCTAAGTACCTAGAGCGTAACCTGAACAGAGATTTACCTGTAGACAATGGAGCCCCTCCGGGAAAATATACCGTTGTAGTTTCTTTTATTGTTGATAAAAATGGTGCTATTAGTGAAGTAAACGCAGACAATGATCCTGGTTATGGAACTAAAGCAGAAGCAATAAGAGTTATTAAAAAAGGGCCAAGTTGGAAACCCGCTGTTCAAAACGGTCGTAATGTAATTTATCGCCACAAGCAAAGTATTACATTCATGGTATCTGAAGAATAATTCATCAAACTGAATAGTCTTAAAAAAGGCTGTCGAATTTTCGACAGCCTTTTTTGTTTTATGGAAAATTTTATTTCATGTGTCTTATTAATGAAATCAGTTTACAAGAAACGAGTCTTAAACAAGGTCTTCATTGCAATCATACTGTTTAGTAGGCAAATTTCAAGTAGCAATTATTCATCAATAAAACATACACATATGAACACTGCAAGAATTCTCCAAAGTAGTTTGCTTGACATTTTGTTTGAAGGCAAAAACAAAGCGTATGGTGCTTACGAGCTTCGTAAAACGTATAATAAACGGATAGTAATTGCTTTAATTGGCACTTTAACAGTTACTACTCTTGTTATTGTAAGCAGCGTTATAGCAGGTAATTCGAATAAACCCCTCAATGTACAGTTTGCCAAAGAGGTAATATTGGAAAACTTTAACCAGCCCGAAAAAAAACAAGAATTACCACCACCTAAAAAAGAACTTCCCAAAGAACCCATGTCTAAATACAATACCCCTCAAATTGTACGAGACGAGTTGGTTAATGAGGATGATGTAATTAAAAATATAGAGACACTAGACAATACTAAAATTGGCAATATAGATAAAGATGGCATAAAAGGAGATGATTTAGTAGAACCGCCAGTTGAAAATACAACAGGAGCTATTGGTGCTATTAAAGCGGATAACGACATTGATGTAGTATTTACAGACGTTCAAATCCCAGCAGAGTTTCCGGGTGGTATACCCGCTTGGTCAAAATACCTAGAGCGAAACCTGAACAGAGATTTGCCTATAGATAATGGAGCCCCTCCAGGAAAATATACCGTAGTAGTTTCTTTTATTGTTGATAAGAATGGTGGAATTAGTGAGGTAAATGCAGACAACGACCCTGGCTACGGAACTAAAGCAGAAGCAATAAGAGTGATTGTAAAAGGGCCAAGTTGGAAACCAGCAGTTCAAAACGGACGTAATGTAATTTATCGCCACAAGCAAAGTATTACATTTATGGTATCTGAAGAATAATTCATGAAGTAGAATAATCTTTAAAAGGGCTGTCGATTTTTCGGCAGCCTTTTTTGTTGTCATTTTTTCTGTAAAGAAGTTACCTTTACCACATGTTTAATACTTCTTTACAAGGCTGGGAAGACACCATTGTAGCATTAGCTACTGCACCCGGTATAGGTGCTATTGGCGTGATAAGGTTGAGTGGCAACAAAAGCTTTGATGTAATCAATGAATTATTTCCATCAAAAGATTTAAAAGCACAACCATCACATACCATGCATGTGGGGCTACTTAAAAGTAAACAAGAAGTATTAGATGAAGTGGTGGTTTCATTGTACAAATCACCAAAGTCCTATACCGGTGAAGATGTTATTGAAATTAGTTGTCATGGTTCTCCCTTTATTCAAGAAAAAATTATTGAAGCAATAGCAGAGAGAGGTGTGCGAATGGCCAAACCGGGTGAGTTTACCCAAAGAGCCTTTTTAAAAGGTAAATTAGATCTTGCTCAGGCCGAAGCCGTAGCAGATTTAATTGCAAGTAATTCCGAAGCCAGTAGAAAAGCAGCTTTGCATACCATGCGTGGGGGCTTTTCTAACGATCTTAAACAATTGCGGGAAGCATTAATCAGTTTTTCTGCATTAATTGAGTTGGAGCTAGACTTCTCGCAAGAAGATGTAGAATTTGCCGATCGCACAAAGTTTAAAGCATTAATTGCGTCCTTGAAAGACACCACTCAGCAATTAATCCACTCCTTTAAATTGGGGAATGTTATTAAAAATGGCGTTCAGGTGGCCATCATTGGCAAGCCCAATGCAGGCAAATCAACTCTATTAAATACCTTATTGAACGAAAATAGGGCTATTGTAAGCGATATAGCCGGCACTACCAGAGATACCATTGAAGAAGTATTGAATATTGACGGCGTTTTGTTCAGATTAATTGATACTGCCGGAATTAGAGAGCATACGCAAGATAGCATTGAAGAGATTGGGGTAAGCAAGAGCAAAGAAAAAATGAGGTCGGCACAAGTAGTGTTGTATCTATTTGATGTGCAAGAAATGGATGTAGCGGAATTGCAACAAATAGTATCCGAAATAAAAAACGAAGGCATACAATACTTATTGATTGGCAATAAAGCCGATGAAAACTATTCGGCAGCTGCTGAAAAATTTGAAGCCTTCCCAGATAGCATATTTATTTCTGCAAAGAGCCATCAAAATATTGATCTGTTAAAAGAACAACTGATTAGAAAAACGATATACGGTAATATTCACTCCGAATCTACCATTGTAACCAATGCACGGCATCACCAGGCCTTGCTTCAATTGGCAGCTTCCTTAGAGGAGGTTGAAACCGGACTTAATAATAATATTCCCGGCGATTTATTGGCATTAGATATCAGGGAATGCCTGCATTACTTAGGCGCAATTACCGGGCAAATTACCAATGAAGATCAGCTAGATTTTATATTTAGTAAGTTTTGTATCGGAAAGTAA
>CANGCK010000044.1 GCA_947452295.1 Sphingobacteriia bacterium | reverse complement strand
TTCAGCTGCATTGATTCCCTCTTTGGCTGCCACATGGGCTAAAGCTTGCCCTGGAGAACAATCACCAATTGCATATATACCTGCAACAGAAGTTTGTTGGTATTTATCGACAATAATTTTACCTTTTTCTGTTTTAATACCGTTTTCTTCTAATCCTATATTTTCAATATTAGCCACTACACCTACAGCACTTAGCACCACATCTGCTTCCAATACAATAGTAGAACCATCTTGTTTTTTTACAGAGGCTTTTATACCGGCACCAGCTGTATCTACAGACTCAACAGAAGCGTTGGTCATAATTTCGATACCCATTTTTTTGTATTGCTTTTCTAATTCCTTAGAAATGTCTTCATCTTCTACGGGTACAATACGCGGCAAGAATTCTACGATTGTAACTTTAGTACCCATGCTATTATACACATAAGCAAATTCAACACCTATTGCCCCGCTACCTACAATAATCATGCTCTTTGGTTGCGAAGGCATTACCATTGCTTCTCTGTAGCCGATTATTTTTTTCCCATCTTGTTTAAGGTTAGGTAATTCGCGGCTTCTTCCGCCTGTAGCAATGATGATGTTTTTGGCTTCAACGATTTGTTTACTTCCATCGGCAGCAGTAACTTCAACCTGGCCTTTGGCTTTTACTTTGCCATAGCCCATTATTACATCAATCTTATTCTTTTTCATCAAAAACTGCACACCTTTGCTCATTTTATCAGCTACACCGCGGCTTCTTTTAACTACAGCGCCAAAATCATGTTGTACATTAGTTGCATTGATACCATAACTAGCGCTGTGTTTCATGTATTCATAAACTTGAGCGCTTTTAATCAAGGCTTTTGTTGGAATACAACCCCAATTTAAGCAAACACCCCCAAGGCTTTCTTTTTCAATGATTGCCACTTTAAATCCTAATTGAGAAGCACGAATAGCTGCCGGATAACCACCAGGACCACTTCCAAGTACAATTACATCATATGCCATGTTATAATAATTATATTTTATACTAATAATGAATTCGAATTGCGAAAATACTTGCTATTCGTCAAACTAAAAAAGAGAATCCGAGGTTATTCAAAAAATATCCGAATTGTTTGATAAAACCATTTATTTCCGGCCGAAGAGGCAAATTGTTGCATCTGTTCATTGTAGCCCTGAAAACCGAATAGTCCGGCCATATTTCCATTTCTGAGCGCAATTTCAAGATAACCAGCAGAATTAAACCAAGCTACTTTTTCGTGTTCGGGAACATCTGCATAATTTCCACTTAATTTTTCAATTATTTCATTTCGCTGAAAGATGATTTTGAAGGGTCGGCCTTTACGGTGTTCTTCAAATTCATTTTCGGTAATATTTATAACTACATTTTCAAAGTGATCAATAAAAATAATTTGTCCTTCAATCCAATTAGGACCAACTGTTGGACGAAGTGGATATTTTTCAACTATTTCAGTTGTAGGATTACCTGCAGCAGTTATTTGCTGATAATCGTCTAGCTTATACACAGCAGCGGCCAGATCGGCTGTAATTTTAAGTAAAGTGGCATTTTTAGATACAGGCACTTTGACTAGATTTTTTGGTTTGACGCCTGTAATCATTGTAATTAATCCGTTATCCGGACAAATAATGTATTGGTCATTATGTTGAGCAATTAAAAAGTAATCGTGGTCCGCTTCAAAAACATTGATTAGAATTAGGTGATACGTTCCGTTGGGGAAATGCTTAAAAGCATTATTACAAGTATATGCAGCAAGGGGAAAATTGGTTTGGGAAAGATAGTGGGTAATGTCTACCAAATTTAGGGCGGGTTGCAACTGCAGGAATTGCCCTTTTATGGCGCCAACAATATAATCTCGCTGGCCAATATCTGTGGACATTGTAAGAATGGGCATGCAAAGAATATAACGTAGATAATGGCAACTTATTTCACCAGCTCGCCATTTTTAAAGAAAAAATTATTGACTAATTTGTCCGCTAAATTAGGAAAGAACTTATTTAGAAAAACGGTTTGTTTTCCATTAAGAGTTAGTACTAAAGTTCTTTTTCTTTTTACAATTGCAGTAAGAATATGGTTAGCGCACTCCGCAGCGCTCATCATTTTGGATTCATCCATTGGAGATTCGCCCTGCGACTTGCCATTTTTATTTAATGCTGCATTTCTGATATTAGAGGATGTGAATCCAGGGCATACCCACATTACATTTGTACCAGTTCCCAACAGCTCTGTTCTTAATGCTTCTAACCATCCATTTACAGCAAATTTAGAGGCAGAATAACCACTTCTACCAGGTAATCCTCTATAACCTGCAATTGAAGAAACACCTACAATGGTTCCCTTACTTTTTTGAATAAAGGGCAGTGCAAATTTGGTACAATATACAGTTCCCCAAAAATTAATATCCATTACCTTCCGAATCGTATCTAATTCAACATCTGCAACCAATGAACGCATAGATACACCTGCGTTATTAATTAAAATATCTATAGTTCCAAATTGATTTACAACAGATTGAATAAAGCTGGCGCATTCCTGTTCTTTACTAACATCTGCAGTATGAATCAACAATGGCTTTCCGGAATACAAAGATTGTAATTGATACAATTTATCGTAATTTCTACCACAAGTAGCTACTTTTGCACCATGTTGGATAAAACTATCAACTAATGCTTTGCCAATACCTTCTGAACCACCAGTAATAACGACTACTTTATTGTTGAAAAAAGACATAGAAATGAAATATTAATAGGCAAATGTAAGTAGAAGAAAAGAAATAAGCTATTGAGAAGAAAGAGAATTCAGAAAAAAAAAGGTGTTTTTTGAATAAAAATTTGGCAGAAATAAAAATTCTCTTATTTTTGCATCCCGAATTACAAATAGCAGTTCGGAAAAAGTAAGATTCTGTAGCTCAGTTGGTAGAGCAATACACTTTTAATGTATGGGTCCTGGGTTCGAGTCCCAGCGGGATCACCAAAAAGCCTCACTTAAAGTGAGGCTTTTTTATTAGGATACGATCCGGCATTTTTTTAATGCATTTTCAATTTTACTACCTTCAATTTGCTGTTTTCAAAACCAGCCTTCCTTCTGAAATGCAATATGATTTAGCTACCTTCAGCTTGGTATTGGAATACATCGAAAACCTAAATGATATTTTCCTCAAGCTTGCTGAAGTGATTATACCTGGCGGCTATGTATACATAGGTGAATTGCTTCCATTTAAACAATATGCAGATTCTAAAGCAAGGTTTTGCAATGAAGAAGGCGAACAAGTGGTAAATTGCTATACACAATATATCAGACTTTACAACAGCAGCATTACAAAGCAGATTTAAAATTGAATTAATGCATTAATATTTTGACAATAATGACAAAACCAATTTGCCTCGCATATTAACGATACTGCTAAAAAAATCATTCTAAACAATTAATGCGGTAATTTATCTTGAAAATAGCCATAAGTCCAGGTACCAGCAATTGCACTAATTATTACTATTATAGCTACTGTAAAACCAGCACCTAGATGTGCAAAGAGGGGACCAGGACAAGCGCCCGTCATTGCCCACCCAAAGCCAAATAATAATCCACCATAAATATGCCCTTTAGTAAATTTTTTTTCTGCAATAATTATTTTTTCACCTGCAATTGTTTTAATGTTAAACTTCTTAATCATAAATACAGACAAAGCACCCACTGCTACTGCTGTTCCGATAACTCCGTACATATGGAAACTTTGCAGTGTAAACATTTCTTGTATTCTAAACCATGAAATAATTTCTGCTTTAACAAATACTATTCCAAATAAAACGCCTACTAATAAATACTTTATATTTCCCATAACCGATTCTTTTTGATTAGAATTGTTTATGCAAGTAGAGTTGTTATCGATACTGTGAATATTTTCTTGACTCATTGATACAATAATTAAAGTGACAAAATAAATGGTAAAATTAAGTTTGCCATTATGAAACCTCCTACCATAAAAGCAATTGTAGCTATTAGTGACGGCCATTGCAAATTACTGAGCCCCATTATAGAATGGCCAGATGTACATCCACTAGCATACCTGGTTCCAAATCCAACAAAGAAACCACCTACTACCATTAATATAAAACCACGTAAAGTGAATAACGCTTTAAAGCTAAATAGTTCAGGAGGTAACAATTCATTATTATTGGTAACACCGTATTTTAATAAACTAGCTTTTAATTGAGGCGCAATTATTACTGCATCGAAATTGGTTAAATAGTAATTGGCAATAAATGCACCAATAATTATTCCGGCAACAAAAAAAAGATTCCAAACTTCTTTTTTCCAATTGTATTTGAAGAATTGAATATTTGCAGGAAAGCAGGCAGCACATATATGTCTTAAATTAGAGGAAATTCCAAAATTTTTATTCCCTAAAATCAATAACGCTGGTACGATTAAACCAATTAAAGCACCCGCAATATACCAGGGCCAAGGTTGATGTATTTGTTCTAACATAGACAACTTTTATTTAAAATGCAAAAGTAAGTTTTGTTTTAACAATTTACTACTTGTAATGTATTGATGATTTGTCATTTTTCATTTGCTGATAAAACCCTTGTATTGGCAAATATGGGCCAAATTTATGTTGCGATGCTGGAAATTTGTCGAAAAATGGTTCAAAGGGATAATCAATTGGTTTTTCTTTTAACACAGGCCAATCATTCATTTGATTTTTATGGGGGCGTGACTGGCTGTTTACGAAAGCAGCAACATCCCAAGCAGCTTCATTGGTTAATAATGGAGATTGATGGGATGCTTTTAAATAAGGCATGTTATTTTTAACAAATCCTGCAAAATTACTGAGTCTATAAAGACCTGCACCATCGTTGTAGCTATTAGGCCCCCATAAAGGTGGATAAACATATTCCATTTTGATCGCGTCTAAAACGCCTTCTCCATTATCGCCATGACAGTTACTGCATTGACTAGTGTATATTTTTTTTCCGGTAATTGGATTTGCAGCCCGATTTAAGTAAGGTAGCTTTTCGATACCGATGCTCTTCATCACATTACTATCTGGAGCCTTGGCCCCTAGCCATTTTATATAGGCATAAATGGCTTTAAATTCCCTACTACTGCTATCTATTCCCTTGCCATTTAAGCTTCTTTCCATACAATCGAAAATGCGTTTGTAGATAGATTCTTTAGTGCCGCTTCTTGCTCTATATTTTGGATAGGTTGAATATACTGCACCGAAATTATTACCCCAAGGCTTGGTACCCGCAGATAAATGGCAATTCTGGCAATTCATTCCATTGGTAGTTTTCGTTAAAAGACCATTGGGGCCAAAATATTTAGCGGTATGCGCAATTAACTCTTGCCCATAAATAACCAACTTCCTTTCCTCCCCTTGAGTAGTAACATCTAAAAAAAGACTTGGGGCAACCCAGGCAGAATCATGCAATTCGGTCGATTTAAGCTTAGCGACAAGTTTGTTGTTAAAATTAAATACAAGAAAATACCCAATAGCAATGGAGAAAAGCACTCCAATAATTATCAAGCATCTTTTCATATGTTGTTTTTTATTGATTTTATTTATTGAATTAATTGTCAGTTTTAATCTGTAATTTGTTTAAAAATACAATTATGTTTTCTAGTATAAAACGAATGGCAATAGTTTTTTTATTGACTATTATCTCCAATTACATAAATGCGCAAACACAATTTAGCAAAACACATCAAGTAGTAATGCAATTAAATGTTGCAGATACTGCAATTTGGAATGGATTAATGAGTAATATTAAAAATTTACAAAAAGTTTGGCCAGAAAAATTAAATATCGAAGTTGTAGTACATGGCAAAGCGCTTGGATTTATCATGAAAAATAAAACGCATTTAGAAACAGAAATAAAACAATTACTCAATAATAATTTACACATAAAGGCTTGCGAAAATTCTATGAAAAAGCATGGTGTTATAAAAGCTGAACTAATTGATGGGATAGAAACGGTACCATCTGGAGTAGCTGAAATTATTCTTAAACAAGAAGACGGTTGGTCCTATTTAAAAGCAGGCTAATATTTTGCAGCTTAATTGATTTAATCAATTAAACAATTTTAAGCACCAAAAAGAATACTAATTGAATGAAAAAGTTATTAATCACTATCCTATTTTTTATAATAGCTGAATCTATAATGAGTCAATATGCTCCCCTCTTTTACCAAATACCTAACTATAAAAACAGCATTAATGAGGAGTTTGAAAAAACAGATAATGGTATTTTAAGAATAAATCAGGTATCAATACCGGGGTATCAATACTTTAGGGTTAAGAATGACGACAGCGCAAGACCATGTGTAATTATTTGTCCGGGCGGGGGGTACCATATTTTAGCAGCAGGCCATGAAGGCATAGCAGTTGCCAACTACTTTAATAGCATTGGCGTAAATGCAATATTATTAAAATACAGAATACCTAATGAAGAGCATCAATTCGACAAAACCATAGCACCATTGCAAGATCTACAACAAGCCATTTATCTGGCTAGAATGAATGGAAAAAAATGGGGAATTGATGAAAATAAAATTGGTGTTATGGGATTTTCGGCAGGCGGACATTTGGCAGCAAGCTTGTCTACTCATTACAATGATGTAAAAATAAATAATCCAGAAGGAATTTCATTGAGACCAAATTTTCAAGTTCTTATCTATCCTGTGATAACATTTAGAACATTCGGGCATATGGGATCTATGAAAAATTTAGTAGGCGCATATGCTAACGAAGAAAAAATACATTATTTCAGTAATGAAGAAAATATAGATAAAAATACGCCGATGGCTTTTATCGTACATGCAAAAGATGACGAAACTGTACCTGTAAAAAATGCAGAAATTTACCACCAAAATTTAGTCAATGTAAACGTTAATTCTACATTGTTTATTATGGAAAAAGGGGGACATGGTTTTGGACTAAATAATAGCAAAACAGAAATTCAATGGCCACCTCTACTTAATGAATGGTTAAGAAAAAATAGCATCCTACCCAATCTTTTTTTAGCGCATAATCGTTGAACATTATAGATGTCATTTCAGTTTTTCAATTAATCCTGCATTTACATCTATTTCATTACTGACATTAAATCGATTGTCTTTTTCTGAATTCAATTTAAATGCTAACCATTGCGAAATCTGCCTATTTGCAATTTTTCCAATTTGATTTTTGAGCCATTTTTCACCTTCAGCATCTTTATTCAACGCTTTAAAAGCCAAATATGTTATCCAATGATTTGAAGGATAAAAATTAGCCACTGTATTTTCAACTTTTGGAGTGAATGCAATTATTTTATTCAATAGTATGGTTGATGTATTTTTGTTTTTTGGGTCAAGTTTCTTTTCAATTAAATATTCAAACCAATCTTCAAGTCTCGTATCAATATTTTCATCATAAGGCTTACCTACACCTAAATTTTCTGGCCATAGTTTAGATTGAGTCAAGTATTTTTTCGCTTCATTCATTTTATTATCTTGAAGGGATTTTATTGCCAAATTAATTTTCACTTCTCTATATAATTCATGTCCTTGAGTGGCACCTTCAAATGGAATAATATTTAACACATTTAATAATGAATCGGCCATTTCATATTTCTCGTTAAAAATTAGTGCTTTTGCATACAACATACCAATGATATAGTTGGCATTATTGTTAAAATAAAAAGGTTCCACCAAAGACAAGGCATTGCTATACTTTTTATATTTTAAAAAATATTCTGCTAATTGTTTAACATAGCGCCATTGCAATGGATCTATTGTTATCGCTTTCTTAAAATCTGCCAATTCTTCATTGATATCAGAACCTGCATACAACTGTGCCCTAAATGCATAAAAGGGTGCGTAATTGGGTTTCCATCCTTGTTGTTTAACCAATTGCATTGCCTCATCTACCCTATTTCTATCTCTCAATAAAATAGCTAAAAAATAACTTGCTTTCCAATCATCAGTTTTATTGACTACCCAACTCAATACCTCAAAATCAATACCTCGATTAGGAAATATAAAATCTGCCGATTGATTTTTTGCTTTACTGATGTAATTTTCAAAAGGGAGATTTAACTGAGCAGATATATAAGCCGACCAATAATTGGTCATTGCATTTTCATTACAATGCGACAAAGTTTCCAGCGCTTCATTAAACAAATTCATTTCTATATAACTTGCCACAATTTGTAATTTTGTTTCATTAGGCATTTCATTTTGAATGGCATTATTGAAATCACTAATGAGTTTTGGCTCGGCATTCAGTAAATGTAATTCATGATTTGAGAAATGGTTGATTTTATCAATAGCGTTTATTTTACTAATTACCTCAAAGGCAGTTTGCTGATCACCTGTTTTTCTATACGCTACTAATTGCAGTTGATATGCTACAATATTTTTAGTATTTGCTTCAACGGCTTTTTGGGCAAATGCAATACAATTACTGAATGCACTATTTCTTAATTGAATTCTAGCCAATGCGGTATATGCCGCAGACTTAAAATCTGAAGATATTGAAGCGATACTATATCCATCAATCGCATCTACTGTATTGTTCATTAATTCATTTACAAGTCCATAATAGTAATTTGCTTCCGGATCGTGTGTATGAATACTGATGGCTCTTTTAAGTAACAGCAGTGCTTCGTTGTATTTAAAATTTCGAATATGAATTTGAGACAATTTAATCAAAGATGGTAAAAAGTATTGGTCAACCGTCAAGCACTTAACAAAGTTCAATTCAGCATCTTTATAATTTTTTTGATCCATCAAAGATTGACCTTTTATATAAAGTCCATATGAATTATTCCAATCAAAATCTTTAGGAGAAATTACTGGTCTACTTAAGGTATTATTAGCTGAATCCAAAATGTAACTAAACTGATTACGACCAACTTGTAATACCAAATCGTTGATTGCTCCTGAATAATTAAAAGAATCTACCAATAATTGATGAGGTTTAGTAGAAAAGTGTTTCTCATAAAGAACAGTATTATTTTTTTTAATCAACAGTGAATCAGTCATTGAAATCAAAGGATCAAAATAAATAAAAAGTTGATCCTTATTTTTTATTAAGTTAAATGCGCCAAAATCAGTTGCGGTGGTCACCCCTTTTGTATTGGCAACCGCATACCAATACTCTTTCCAATCGTCTGTACCATAGGGGGTAAAATGCAAATGTTTAAAAGGGCTATATAAACTTTTTTCAGCATTTTGATTAAATAATCTACCGGATTGCACTTCGGTGTATTGGCCGTCATGATCTGTTAGATATTTTTCCCAAATCATGCCTTGCCTGGATAAGCCCCAAATCCAAATTTTTTTTCCTGCTTTATCGTCGTAATTTGCATATCGAACCATTCCATAATTATTTTGGTGATAATAGGCGCCAAAATAATTCGTTAGTTTTCCATATACATGGTAAGACTTATATCCTCCAAAATTGTTATTGTTATAAAAGGAAATGTTTTTTTTATTAGACTCATCAATAGGCCAAGCATGAGCATCACCATCGTGACCAATATATTTATTGCCAGGGTAAATATATTCTAAATTACCATCTACTTTTAATCCAACATTCATCCAATGATAATATGGTTGTTCTACACCGGATGTATTGTACCAATAAGATCGGGTAGTAAAAAAAGCTTTGTCGGAAGGCAAATTAATTTCCATACGCCACTGCGTATTAGACAATAAATCAAGCACCCCGATAGTACAACTTACACTACTGTCGGGGTTATAAGTAATTACATAATCAACGGGGGTTGCGCAATTGGGAGTATGTCCTATAATACCATAATTCGCTTCAATTCCACCACTAGTCCATGGCCCACGCATTGCAACATCTCTAAACTTCACTGTATGATTGTAGTAAATAAAAGAAGTGTCAATTTTTTTATCAATTGCAGCCCAAATTTTTCCACCAATTTCTGGTAGTATCAGCACTTTCAAAAAATCATTTTCTAGTTCAACCACTTTCCATTCTTTTTGAATACTGTTGTGTGCATATCCATCGTACCTGAAATAAGGGTAAATTTTAGTAGCATTTGGAATCGGATCTGGATCAGAAAAATCGTATGTAGTGAATATTTTCTTGTATTCTTTGCAAACAGTTTTATTTTGAGAAAAAGTTTGCAAACCAAGCGTACAAATACAACATAATAAAAAAAACGGCTTCATAATAATTCGTTAATGTGAATAGCGAGATAATTGAAACAAGCAATAATAAGTTGTTTAAATATAATTAAAATTAATGACTTAATATACAATATTAAATAGAAAATAATTTAACATTATACACAATTAAGCCAAATGAGTGCTATATTGAAAAGACTATGTTTTATATGAAAAGAATTGAATACCTACCTTTTAATGTATTCTTTTTTTCGATTATGTACATCATTTTATAAACATTAATTCAAGGAACATGGTAGCGTTTTTTTGGGATTGGCTATTTGTCACCCTCCAAAATAAAAAAGAAAAAGACGTTAACATTGAATACGGCATTCCAGAGAGATGGATGTTACCAATTTTACAGGCTTTCACTTTGGCGAGTGCATTTGTCTTTATAAAGATTTCAAATCGACTATTGGCATGATAAAATTATTGGCAAATCCTCCTGGTTGGTATCCTGATACAAAAAAGCACACGGCTATTGTTCAAAAAAAAACCAACAAGGAGCACCTTGTTAAACATCGAGAGATTGGGTTTTATTAAAAGTTGGGTTATTAAAAAATAATATTGAATTAATATTTGAACACTTTACCGTTTACCATAACTTCTTGTGTTTTTTCATCGAAAGTTGCTTTATAACCTGTACTTGAAGCAGCGGTAGTCATGATATTTGCTATTGAATGATAATAACCAGCTTCAACAGGAGCATTGGGTTCTTTTCTACTACGTATGCATTCCATCCAATTCCTAACATGAGCAGAAGTAAGCAAATCACCCCCTGTATTAGCAGAAGCAATTGCCTTAATGGAGGTATTAGACAATTCTACAGTTGGCAAGAGATTTTCTTTCATTGCCATTTGATCGGCCATTTTTTGGGTTAATCCTCCTTTTGCAGAAACTTTATTGGTAATTAAATTTAATTCTCCTCCATTAGAAAAATAAATTTCAGAAGGGCTTTCTTCGCCATTGTGTTGCCTTGAAGAAAACATCACTTGAAAGCCTTGACTATTATCACTAGAACCATAATCAAAAACTGCGGTTAATGTGTCCCAATTTTGACGACCATCTTTCCATTGATAAATACCTCCGTTTGCAACAACTGATCTTGGATGTTTTAGCCCACTAAACCAATGCACTGTATCAATTTGATGGCTCATCCATTGACCAGGAATACCTGATGAATATGGCCAAAAAAGCCTGTATTCTAAATATTTTCTTGGGTCCCATTTTTCAAAAGGTCTATTTAATAAAAACCTATTCCAATCGGTGTCGGCTTCATTTAACTGAGCAACAAGCGCAGGTCTTCGCCATCTGCCAGGTTGATTTACATTCCATGTTAATTCAACCATAGTGATATTTCCGAATTTACCCTCTTTAATAAATTGATCAGCTGCAATATAATTAAGACCACTTCTTCGTTGAGAGCCTATTTGAACTATTCTATTAGACGATTTAATAGCTTGAAGGGCATTTCTATTATCTTCCATTGTTTCTGCAAAAGGTTTTTCAACATAGGCATCACAACCGGCTTTTACTGCTTCGATAGCATGTAATGCATGCTGAAAATCAGATGTAGCAACAAATACAGCATCAATATTTTTAAGGGTATATAATTCTTCATTATTTCTACAACCTACAATTTCATGTCCCATTTTTTCCGTTAAAAAGGCTACACCATCCTCCCTTCTATTCTTCCAAATATCAGATACTGCAACTAAATCAAAATTAAGTTCTTTATAATGGTTAAAGAAAGATGGAAATAAAGATTGTTTAAATCTATCCGAAAAGCCGATAGCGCCTATACGAATCCGATCATTAGCACCGATAATATTTGCATAGCTTTTTGCCGAAAAGCCCAAAGTTGAGAAATATAAACCTGCTCCAGTTTTCAATGATTTTTTTATAAAAGAGCGTCTATTATTTTCCATATTTTTTGATTAAAGAGTTAATGAGCTTATTGTATTAAGGTTTATGCATCTATTTTAATCTACGTATTTTAATGCTTCTAAATGATACTGCATTGCCATGATCTTGCAACAATATATTCCCCTTATCATTCAAACCAAATCCCTCATATTTTTCATATTTTGACCTTGCTACCAATGCTAAAAATATATTGCTCTTACGTTCGTATTCAACTACTTTAAACCCATTTAACCAATGTTGAACAATATTGTTAGGATAAACAATTATTCTTCCTTGGTTCCAACCACCTATTTTTTGTTGAAACCTTTTTTCTATTTTATAAGAAGGAATAAGATCATATAAACTAGCCAAAGTTCTATTTCCTACCACGCCATTTTTTGCATCGGGATGCTTTTCGTCATCTAAAATTTGATACTCCAACCCTATTCCAGATTTTCCTTGAGAATCGTATTGTTCATTTACAAAATACTTGATTCCGGAGTTGGCTCCTTCCGACAATTTAAAATCAAAAGTCAATTCAAATGCACCAAATTCCTCATTAGATACGATATCATTGCCAGTTTCAGCGCCATCAGAAGGAGCAACAGTTACCTCGCCATCTTTAACGGCCCATCTTTTGTCTGACATACTTGTTCCATGAACTGAACGCCATCCACTAAAATCAGTACCATTAAATAATAAGTTAAATCCTTGATTTTTTTCTTGTTCAGAAAGATAATTTTTTAATAAGTTAACAACTGGAATATTATCAGTCGGGCTGGGTTTAAGATTAGCTGTTTGAATATTAATATTCTTCCACCTGATTTTCATGCCTTCATCCATTGCGCTATTAATAGCATGTACTTGAAGTGCGATAAACCCTTTGGGAGTCATATCATCAATTAAATGTGCAACAGGAATGCCATTGATCCAAGTTCTAATTGTATTGCCAATAGCCTCAATTCGATACTTATTCCATCCCATTACATTAAAGGCTTTTTTCCCATCAGGATTAATATTGGGGATATACAACCAGTCTCTTCTACCTTCATCATAAATACCACCAGACCATGCTCTGGCTGAAGGATCAATTTCCATTTGGTATCCATGCACTTGAGAATTATGGTAATCTTCTTTTGACAAACTTCTGAATTGAATTCCAGAATTCATAGCAGGATCTACTTTAACTTCTAACTCAACAATAAAATCACCAAATTCTTCATTCGTACATAAAAAAGAGTTGGTTGTATTAGCAACAGTAGTACCAACTAATTCACCATGTTCAACAGTATATTTTGCTTTGCCATTTTTTTGGTTCCAACCACTTAAATTTTTACCATTAAACAATGAACGCCATTGTGAATAAACAATCAATGGTTGATTAAAAAATACAACCATCACCAAACAAAAGACAAACAAATTATTTTTTGGCATAGGGCAAGTTTAGTAGATTAATATATGATAGAATAAACACAGCCAATCAATATTGAAAAAGCAATATGATTATATGATAACAGGTTATTTAATTATAACAAATTTTTCAAATGATGATTGGCATGTAAAACGAATTCACCAAAAAGGGTATTTGCCCAAGCAAACCATTTTCTAGTAAAATTTTTATCGTCATTTTTATGAAATGATTCATGCATAAAACCAGTACCACCATGTGTATTTTTCAACAACTTCAAACAAAATAATATCTCATCTTTTGAAGTTGAAGTTAACCCTCGCATGATAATACTAAGTGGCCAAATCATATCCATACCAGCATGAGGTCCACCAATCCCTTCTCCTACAGTACCTTTAAAATAGAAGGGATTTTCTTCACTTAATATAAGCTTTCTTGTGTTCAAGTAAATAGGGTCAGAAGATTGTAAATAGCCCAAATAAGGCAACGACAATAAACTTGGCACATTTGCATCATCCATCAAATTAAAACTACCAAATCCGTTTACTTCGTACGCATAAACTTTTCCGAATTTTGCATGATTAACAATACCATATTTTTTAATTGCAGCATCTACTTCAGCAGCTAACATTTTGCAAGATTTCGCTAATGGATTATCAGGAAAAATAGCAGTAATCATTTCAGCTGCTTGGTTGAGTGCAACAACGGCAAAGCAATTAGAGGGAATTAAAAAAGGAAATATCGTAGCATCATCACTTGGGCGAAACATAGAACAAATTAATCCAACGGGTTTTACGGGATAACCATATCCACTTAAGGGAACACCATCTGTAGCCCAATAGGTATTGCGTTGAAAAGTGTATGGACCATGGTTAACCTTTCTTTGTTGTTCTACAAATGTATTAACGGTTAACTGTATTGATTTTAACCAAGACTGATCAAATACAAATGACTTACCGGTAGCTTTCCAATATAAATAAGCCAACCGTATAGGATAACATAAGGAATCAATTTCCCACTTTCGCTCGTGAATACCAGGCTTCATGGTTGTATAATCCTTAGACCATTCACTTACCTTTGATTCATCTTTATAAAAAGCATTTGCATATGGATCTAGAAGAATACATTTTTTCTGACGGTTAATTACCCCTTCAATTAATTGAGCAAGTTTTCCATCCTCTTTAGCAAAGGAAATATATGGAGTAATTTGAGCTGTACTGTCACGCAACCACATTGCATCTATATCGCCTGTTATCACATATGTATCAGGCTTATTATCTATCAATTCAAACTCAACAGTAGTGTCTAAAGTATTGGGATAACAATTTTCAAAAAGCCAGGCTAGTTCCTTGTCTTTTATCTGACTCTTCAATTTATCGATATAATTATCAACAGAAATACTGGAAAATTTTCGTTGATTTAAAGCTGGTCGTTGATTTAAATAGGCTAGAGATTTCAATGGGCTAGCCAGTACACTGCGAGAAAATAAAGCAGCAGAAATCAAGGACGAATGTTGTATAAAGCGTCTTCTATTTGTCATATTGAAAATTAGGAAATTAATTTCAATTATGAACATAAATACTAGTAACAGATCCCAAAAATCCTATTATTTCAAAATCAGAGCAACTTAATCATTTTAAACATTTCTTTAATGTACCAATTGAATTGTAATTTAATTGGGTTAAGGTTTTATTATTGAACTTTTATTACTTTAAATACGAAATTTTTAGCGTTATCTGATGAATAAAATCTGCAGATATAAATACCGCCCTTTAAATTAGGGAAATAAAGTGTTTGACCTTTAATTATATTTAACCGTTGATCAACTTTTTTGCCAGTCATAAATTCAGTAACTTCTAGATTGATTTTATCATAACCATTTAACAAAAAATCAATTTTAAGTTGATCTACAAATGGGTTTGGCGCATATGCCACATATTCATTTGCAGTGGCATTTTTACTTAATGGTTTAACAAAGCAAAAGTAATTGTCGCTCAATAAACTTGTACAACCATTTAAAGAAGTTTGAACAGAATAATTACCAGAAACAATTGGCTTTAGAATAGGCATAGTATCAAATAATTGAATACCATCCTTGAACCAAATGTTGTTATTAGACTCAGAAGACAATAGCATTCCTGTGGAATCATTTCTAGTTATAACTGGTATATTGGGTTTACTTTTAACAACAACGGGTAAAACTGCCTTATTGCTAATACATCCAGTATTTTCGTTTAATTGAGCAAAATAATAATTCGTTTCTTTAGCAGATTCAGTTGATGGAATTGGAGGAATAAAAGAAATTTTTTCAGCATTTCCTTGATTTTCATACCAAATAATTTTATGCGCTTTTAATGCATTTACATTTAATGATTTTGCAATATCGCCTTCACATAAATATACAGGTTTAACTATTGGCACTGAAGGTGGAGCAATTACTTGACTAATTACTTTAGCAGGATTACTCTCGCAACCATTTAACATAGATTGTTGGCTAACAAAA
This sequence comes from Sphingobacteriia bacterium, assembly GCA_947452295.1. GTDB lineage: Bacteria > Bacteroidota > Bacteroidia > Chitinophagales > Chitinophagaceae > Sediminibacterium. The sequence continues at coordinate 13,283 of CANGCK010000044.1, read as the reverse complement.
TATGTAGCAACCCCAATATTAGTAAGTTGTAGTTTAACAGAAGCACCATTATTAATTTTAATTTTATTTGCATCATACCAAATAAGTTGATGATTATTTGAGGAAGTCGCTTTAATTTCTACGGACTTTTCTTGGTAACAATATTTAATTGTATCATAGTTTTGAAGCGTAGGTACAGTTGGCAATGCATTGATTTTTACAGTAATTTTAGCAGGAGTACTTTCACAACCATACATTAATGAACGTTGACTTACATAATAGTCATAATATCCTACATTTTCTGTACTAGGTGTAATTGCGATTGATGATGCAATACCTTTTGCTTTATATGAATCGTACCAAATAAGTTTATGATCAGGCAGAGGTAAAGCTTCTAAAGGATTCGCTTGAATATTCATACAGTATTGAATACTTGCTGCAGTAACCAACTGTGGCATTTCAGGAGCTGGAATCATATTGGTTTGTATGCTATTACTTATAAGGCTAGACACACCATTAACAACAGTTTTTAGCGTATAAATACCAGACTGTTTTACAACAATGGTATTTGAAGTGTCCGCTGTACTTAAAATACCATTTATGTACCAATGATTTCCATAAGGCATATTTGATGTAAGTTGTATAGAACTATTTTCACAAAAATTTATGTCGGACAATGGAGTTATTTCAGGAGTCTCGGGCATTTCGAAAGATCTACTACCATTTGCTATATATATAGGCCAATTTGCAGAATCAATTAAAAAACGGCCAGCATTTTTTGTTGAAATTTTATCTGAAGCTAATTCGATTGTATTAATTGAATAATTACCTTTATTAATAGTAACATAAGCCAACTGATTATCAAATTTATTAAATGATGGATATCCAATCGTATTATTTCGAACAATTGTATCGAGTTTATTTTGCAGAAGATCTAAACCTAAAATATAAGTAGAATTTGTTTTATTTGAATTAAAATAATCAAACGCAATAACATAAGGAGTTGTTTTAGCTAAAACAGGATTGCCAATATTATCACCATTTTCTATGTTGAGTTGTTTTATTTTTTGAACATCATTTCCGTTGGTAAAATTCTTTGCAGCATTGTCCCACACTTTAACTTTATTGATATCCCAAAATTGTTTACCATTTGTTGGAATATTATTCAAAGCATCATAATAAATATATTCTCCATTGTAATCCCACTCCATCATATCAGCAAAAACTGGTAAACTATTTTTTAATCCGTGCGAGTTTGAAGGATTAAATAATTTAAATTTTTTCCATTGCTGAATACTAGACTCAAAAACATAAATAGAAGTATCATCAAAAATAGTAGTAGCGGAAATTCTTTTACCGTCTTTAGCAATAGCAACACTGCTCCAAATTGAATCAGACTGTATAACTGTTATTGACTGATTGGCATTTAAATCTGGATGAACGCCATATATTTTATGATCAGCACCAACAAAAACCAATAACTGACCATCATCTGTAACACTTGGTTTATTAATAACTTCTTTCATTGAAACGGCAGTATTAGCTCCTGCAAAATTATTATTATATATACCAAGCTGACTATTTCCGTATTTATAGTTTAATAGATGCTCATCACCTTCATTTACAGGTAAAACAGTTTCTATGACATTAGAAATAAGTACATCATGGATTCCTACATTGTCGAAAATATCTTTCACTTTTTGAACATAAGAAGCATCGTATAAGTCCTCTGCAGATTGAATAGCAGCGTATCTTAAATCAATAAATTGCGCATAACTATTTAAATAATTAGTTAATGCTCTATAAAATATTTTAGCTGCAGCTTCCCTTCCAACAAACGAGGTTGCCAACAAATAAAATGCGTGATTAATAATTCCACTGTTGGTATGAACACCACCCCAATCGCCATTCTCAGATTCAGGTAACATCATATACTCATTCATATGTTTAGGCTGCCATGAACGGTTATTGAATTTACTAGCACCATTATGTGGATCTGCCAATGACCTCAATGCCCCAGATGGAAAATAATTTGATTGAACGATATCTTCACCAATAGTCCAGTTTGAAGAATCAACCATTGCACCAAAAATATCAGCAAATGATTCAGACAAAGCTCCGGACTGGCCTGTATATTCTAATTGAGCGGAAAAGTTAATAACACCATGAGAAATTTCGTGAGCAGCAACATCTAAAGCACCAGCCAAGGGTTTAAAATAAGTTTTACCATTACCATAAACAATAACCGGATAACTATAAAATGCATTGTCAAATGCTGAACTATCATTGTCTGTTACGTTGATAATTGAAATGATATTTCCACCATTATTATCGATTGAATTTCTACCATGTACATTTTTAAAGTAATCATATACTTTACTTGCATTATTATGGGCAGACACTGCCTTTGAATTTAGCCATTCATTATTCAATGAAAAAATTTCATTAGTTTTTATATTACCTACATTAGAATACCTTGCATCATAGGTTTTAATTACACCTTTTTCTGTATTTGCATACATTGGCTTTGTAACATCCCATAAATAAAAGTAAGCACCTTGTTGATATGAATTTACTTTAACAGATTGTCCTTTTAAATCGAGCGAATACCCAGCTGAAGAGCCATCAATAGTACAAGTCTTATTGACAAATTTTACTATTTCACCATTTAGCGCATCAATAAAATATTCAAACTCATTAATCAAATTTGCACGAACAAGAATTTTATAAACCAACTTATAAGGTCCAGTTGAAGTTGTTTTATAAAAAACCGTATCGACTTTAGGTCCATTATAATTTAAAAGTTGTAATTCTTGTTTCGTAAATGTAGCAACTTTAGTACGCTTTTCTAAATCTACATTCATAATATCCAATGCTTTTTTAAGCGACACATGCATTTCAGCATTATACAAAGAAGCAGTATCAGCGTAATTACCAGTAAATACTTCTCCCTGACCCATATTATTCAAATGAACACTTATTGCAGCGCCATGAATTTTATGTCCTTTAAAATATTGGTCAAATTTCACATGCGCTTTACCAAGAGAATCGGCAATAATATTAGCTATTTTAAAAGGGTTTGAATTAGTTTTCCATCCTAAGACATTATTGATTTGATTAATAAAGTCAACTGCAGCATTTGCCGTATCATATTTTATTTTATTAGGGTTTTTAGAATACGCTTGAAGTTTTTTTCCACTTGTTACTTTCTTAATAAAAACAGGCGATCCATTTTGCGTTTTTCTCATTACTAAAAAAGTGGTATCTATTGTTTTTTCTGTTGGTGCAATTACATTAGTAAAACTAGAAAAACTCTTTTTCGAATCGATCGTCTCTGCATTCTTTAATAAAGAAATATTCGCAGCTTTTAGTTGCTCTATTGACATTGCACTTACGTTAATTTTTTTGGCTTGAATTTTATTCTTGCTTTGAGCAAAGCCAAAATTCTGCAATGAAATTATACTAATTACAACGCAGAAAAACCTGAGGGTATTTTCGTTTTTCAAGGTATTGGAGGATTAATTATACCGTAAAAGTAGAATTATATTTTATACGTTTTTTTTAGTATATAATCATTATTTTATTTAAGTTTTTATTTATACAATAATTGTATAATTTATTAAATAATATAATAAAAGGAATATTTTCGAAATTTGGCGAAGAACTAAAAAATACATATAACATTGATTATCAATGATATATATTTCATTTTAGGAATTAAAAAATAAATATCAAGAAAAATCAATATTGAAGGGATAGAATTATTATTCAAATTGTTCTTTTTTCTATATGCTTTTAAAAGCTAATACAAACCTTTAAGATTTTAGCTAGAAAGTTGTTCGTAAAGATTGAAATGAATTGATGAAAAAAGTGGAAGCAATTTTAAAAAAAACATCTTTGATATGTTGGTTGACTGGTTGATTTTGATTGTGAAAATTAGCGGATAATTTACAATATTGAAACGTCAAAAGTTTTAGCTTATATATGATTAATCAAACATATATAAACTAAAACTTTATTATAACTCTCTACAATAATTAAATTAAGAGAACAGATTGCAATACAATAAATCTTCTGAAATTAGTATTGATTCTTTTTGTTAAAACTTAGCTGTTAATGTCAGTCCAAACAATAATGGATCACCTAAATGAACTGCACCAAAATCATAAGCATAAGCAATGTATTTATTATTTAACGTGTTTTTAGACCATATTTCAATAGTCGATTTTTTCACGGTTAAACCTAAACTTACATTTAATAAAGCATAAGGTGTTTGTAGCAATGTATTATGTAAATCGAAATAAGTATTACCAATGTTTTTTAATGTACTTCGAATATAGGTCCCAATATTTTTATTTCTTGAGTTATGTGCATATTGTATGGTAAGGCTCGAATTATAATAAGGTGTAAAAACCGGTCTTTTCTCCGACAAATCATTTGATTGATTTTGTTGAGACAGCTCTAATTTAGCATACTTTGCATCGGTTAAACCAGCTGCATATTGTATTAATAATCCTTTTAATGGAATTGCTTTTACTTCTGCTTCAATACCTGTGCTGTTTAATTTTCCGGTATTGGTTGTAACTGTAACTGCATCTGGAAGTATTAATGTGGGCACTTGTGCATTATATATTCTCGCATAAAATGCAGCTAAATTAATGCTTAGTTTATTTTGTAAAAGTTGTTGCTTATATCCAACTTCTAAATTATTACTGAATTCAGGTTTGTATCCAACTAATGGGGGTTGGGATGGATCTGACGATAATGGAGACAGCCCTCCTGTTCTGTATCCTTTACTATATGAAGCATATAAAACTGCACCATTATTAAATGTATAATCAAAAGTAATTTTTGGTGAAAATGCACTATATGAAATTGCGGCAGCAGTATCGGGGAAACTTATGAAATAGTCTGGACTGGGATCATGCTGATAAAACCCAGTTACACTTTGTTGTTGGTGTTCAAAATCATTTCGTAAGCCTACTGTTATTGTAAGATTTTGATTAATTGGATAAGTAATCTGCCCATATAATGCAAATCCTTTTTTAACCGACTGTTGGGTACTTAAAAGGGCAAATAAAGAATCGCCCATCATCAATAAGTTGGCATCGATTCCAAATTTAGTAGCTTGCTTTACGGGAGCATTCTGGTTAAACAAATAAGTACCAACTACCCATTTCAATTTATTTGAGGCAGACGCTGGAGCACTAATTTTAAATTCTTGTGTATAGGCTTTAATATTGTTCCATTCTCTTCCATAATTATTTTCAACAGCAATAGCATCAATGGGAGAAAAATCTCCATCTATAGGGGTTGAATAATACCGATAGTTTTGTTGAAATGACGAAACTGAACTAAAGTCAACCCTGCCTTTATAATGAATTGCTAAAGAAGTATTTAGCGTGTTATCATGCATTTTAGTGATAGCATTTTGATTGAGTTTAAACGGAGTGGCAAAAGCATCTTCTAATCCTACAGTTAATGGAAAAGGTCCATCATTTTTACCACCAAAGTGTTTAATATTTAAATCAATATGCCACTTTTCATTCAACAAATATTTTAAAAAATAATTTCCGGAGAATGAATGTTGACGATCATAAGAACGATTATTGAAATCATTAGTATAATATCCATCCCTTCCCTGGTAGAGAAAAGAAGCACCAACAAATAGTTTATTTTTTACAACAGGTGTTTTCAATCCAAAAGCAAATCTACTTTGATTGAAGTTGCCAAAACTTAATTCAGCAAAACCTGCTACATCATTAGTTGGCTGCTTGGTAATGATATTGATAACTCCACCCATTGCATTTCTACCATATAGTGTTCCTTGGGGGCCTCTAAGCACTTCAATTCGATCAACATCGAATAAAACAGGGATATAAGTATCTAAATTAAATTGATTGACCCCATCGATATAGGTTGCAACGGTGGGGTCGTAAGAGGTTGAAGTAATACCTCTGATTGATGTAATGCTTCGGTCGTCGCCAGGGTCTGCGCTGTACAGATTAGGAACTATTCCTGAAATATCTTTATTTTTCCAAAGTTTAAACTGCTCCACTTCATTACCAGAAAAAACCGTAATACACATAGGTACTTTTTGCAATAACTCAGTTCGTTTTTGAGCTGTAACCATAACTTCATCTAAATGAATTGGATTATTAGCATTGAATTTCGGGAATGTATCAATTGAGGTGAGCTTATTCTTTACAGACTGTTTGTTAACTGCGTTATGAATAGTTTGGGCACTTAAAAGATTACAACTAGCAATAAAAATAAGCATTGTAAAATGCAATATGCGGTAAAATCGTATGTACATGTGTTTAAATTAATTGATTTTAGTCAAATAGAATTCATAATAGATAATTCGGTTATCAATCAACTTCCTACTATTTTCAATTCAAATTAACTAATAAATGAACCACTAAAATAATCTAAAATCATTTGTATCATATTTTTATTATCTTCAATCCACTAACAAATGCTCAAACATGAAAAAATTATTATGTAATTTACTATTTACTTTATTGATCATTTCCTTTGTTTCTTGCAGTAACAAAAGAAATAAAGTTCCCAAGATTCTAGTATTTACCAAGGCTGCTGAATTTGTTCACAGCTCAATTCCAGACGGTGCGAAAGCCATAATATCTTTAGGCAATAAAAATGGGTTTGGTGTAGATACAACAAGTAATGTATCGAAATTTTCGGAAGATTCCCTCAAGCAGTATGCTGCAATTGTTTTCATTCAAACAACTGGAAATTTATTAAATGGTAATCAAGAAATAGCATTGGAAAGGTACATTCAATCAGGCGGCGGATTTGTAGGAATCCATGCAGCATCAGACGCCGAATATGATTGGAATTGGTATGTTAGAATGATCGGGGCATCTTTTGAAAGTCATCCAGCCCAACAAGAAGCCAATTTAATAGTACATAATAATACACACCCTGCAACAAAGCATCTTCCTAAAGTTTGGAGAAGAAAAGATGAATGGTATAATTTTAAGAATATCAGTAAAGACATTAATGTATTAATTAGTATAGATGAAAAATCTTATGAGGGCGGAAAGAATGGAGCTAATCATCCTATGGCATGGTATCATGCTTATGATGGTGGAAGAGTATTTTATACTGAATTAGGGCATACAGAAGCATCCTATCAAGAAGATGCATTTTTACAACATATTTTAGGTGGAATTCAATATGCAATGGGCGATAACACAGCCAATTATAAAAAAGCTACTAGCCAATATGCGCCAGATGAGAAAAATTTTACAAAAACATCATTGGTAACCGGCACTTTTTTTGAACCCACAGAATTATCTATTTTACCCAATTTAGATGTTTTAGTTAGTCAAAGAAGGGGAGAAATATATTTATACAAAAACGAAACAAAACAAATCAAGCAAGTGGGTTTTTTGAAAGTCTATTATAAAACAGATAAGCCAGGAGTGAATGCAGAAGAGGGATTGCTGGGCATTAAAGCTGATCCTGATTTTGAGAAAAACCATTTTGTGTATGTATTTTATAGTCCAAGTGATACATCTGTAAATAGATTATCGAGATTTACTTTAGAAAACGACACACTAAATCCTTCGACAGAAAAAACGATCCTTCAGTTTTATTCTCAAAGAGATATTTGTTGCCATACCGGTGGCTCAATTGCATTTGGCCCCAACAATTATATATATGTTTCAACTGGCGACAATACAACACCATTTGACGAACCTAATCAACGATATGTAAGCCATGGATTTGCCCCATTGGATGATCGCCCGGGACATGAACAATACGATGAAAGAAGATCCTCGGGTAATACAAATGATTTAAGAGGAAAAATTATACGCATAAAGATCAATCCAGATGGTACTTACTCCATACCTGAGGGAAATTTATTCAAACCTGGTACATTAAAAACAAGACCTGAAATTTATGTAATGGGAGATAGAAATCCATACAGGATTTCAGTAGATCAAAAAAATGGAAATTTATATTGGGGAGAAGTAGGGCCTGATGCATCGGCAGACAGTTTAGATACCCGTGGTCCACAAGGATATGATGAATTAAATCAAGCAAAGAAAGCAGGTTTTTTCGGATGGCCTTTTTTCATTGGCAACAACAAACCATATCACGCTTATGATTATGCAACTGGTAAAACAGGACCATTATTTGATCCAGCTAAACCAATTAATAATTCAAGAAATAATACTGGCTTAACTGAATTACCACCAGCACAACCAGCTTTTATATGGTATCCTTATGGCAAATCACCTGATTTTCCATCCGTTGGCGCTGGAGGAAGAACTGCAATGGCAGGGCCTGTTTATTATAGCGATTTATACCCGGCATCAACTAGATATCCCAGCTATTACGATGGAAAATTAATTTTTTATGATTGGATGCGAGGCTTTATCAAAGCTGTGACTATGAACAAAAATGGTGACTATGAAAGAATGGAACCATTTATGGGAAATACTAAATTCAATTCAGCAATCGACATCGAAGTAGGACCAGATGGCAGATTTTATATGTTGGAATATGGTACAGGCTGGTTCACCAAAAACGCAGATGCTGGTTTAGTGAGGATTGACTATAAAGAATAAAAAAATCAGAATATCGTGCATAATCCCTAGAATGTAACATATAAAAAATGGTGCATCTAGGGATTAAATATTTAATTACAAACCAAACAATGAAAATATTTTTTTCACTGTTTTGAATTGATAATGATGAATTGCTAACCCATTATCACAATGCTGTACCATAAGCAATAAATTTATTGTAATGATAAAAAACAAGATCAAATAATATTTATTTGCTACTTTCTTATGGATACTAAATACATCATTCTTATTTGGCAGCAAACTTAACAACAAAAGCATAAATAGTGTAAAATGGATGTGAAACCATCTACCCCAGTCTATTGCCATTAAAAACAATGGAATTGAATAAAGAATTGAAATCACAAAAAACGATAAAAGTTCAAGCATTTTTTTATTATCAACTACTAATAAATAAAAAGAAAAATGTCCCAAACAAATCAAGAAACTTATTAAATACAAAGAATAGCTACTCCAATTAGCTTTGATATAATTTATGACATTAAAGTCATCTGGCCAAGTTAGCATACCAACTTTATATCTTAAGTCGATACCTCGATTTAATAATATCTGAAAAGTATTTCCTTCATTTACATGTTTGCCCATTAGCAAAATCAATAACACCGGAACAAAAGAGGCTATAAAATATTTGGCATAACGCTTTAATTCAATTTTCGATGTATCTAAATACAATGTAATAATAAAATAAGGGATGTATAAAAACATCATTTCATGAAAAAGAGTAGCTATTGTAATAAAAAAACAGATAATCCATTCTTTTCGTGTAGTTAGTTTCTTTTTGAGCAATGCGTGTAAAAAATATACATAAATTAGAAAAATGATGATTTCTTTCCTGCCAATAATTAAACTATCATTATAATAAAATAAAAAAGTTAATGGAGACAACAATAAAGAGAAGAAAAATATATTTATCTTTTTAACCCATAAAATTGAAATAACAAAATATAAAAACAATAGGTACAAAACTACGAGCACAGCATTAATTAAAACATTTAATTGAAACCCTGTAAAATTTTGCATTAAAAAAAACAGACTACCCGAAAGGCCTCTTCTTTTAAATCCCCCATCTACATAATTTATCAACCAATCTCCAATAATCCAGCCATTATTATCCAAACAAAATGAATATAATTTTATTAAAATAAATACAAAAGAGAATATTAAAAAGGCAATTGAACAATTTTTGCTATTCAATCCATTTTTTTTGACAAAATCTATTACCCACTTCCAATTCATGTTCATTAATTTATTAATAAAGTTAATGCGATAAAATTAGTTGATAACTCTTTCAATTTTAAGCTATAACCAATTAATTAACGGTACAACCTAACTTCTGCTCTTCTGTTCTTCCAACCTTCTTCTAATTTTCTTTCTCCAAAAACAGCAGGCTGTTTACTTCCATAACCTTCTATTTTCAATCTAGCAGCATCAATATTATAACTTACAAAATAATTCTTCACTGTATTCGCCCTTCTCTCGGATAATTTTTGGTCGTAATAAGCACTACCCTCATTGTCGGCATGGCCACTTATTATACACTTGTAATCCTTAAAAGCACGCATCAAATCTTTTAAGCCAGACAATGTTCCAAATGAGTTACTTAAATCGTATTGATCCAAATTAAAATAAACAACAAATAGTATCGTGTCTCCTAAATCAACATTGTTATTTTCATTATCGCTTCTCTCAGCATCTTCATTAAAAACTCTTTTTTTATTAAGCTGATCTTGATCAAACTTATTTTTATATCGATTTTCTATTCTTGGGCTAGACAAATTCTCGGGTCGGTCTATATCCTTTGAATATATTGTTGCAGGATCAACATTTTCTTTGTATAAAATTTCCCAATTTTTCTTTTTATCATCTGTTACATAAATCTCTGACCTTCTGTTTACCAACTGCTCTTTAATATCATATTGATTTTCCTCACATTGTTTCACCAAATAATTTTTTCCATAATGGCTTTCTATAATTCTTCCTGCTGCAATTCCCATATCTTTTAAGTAGCGAGTTACTGCGGCCGATCTGCGATTTGATAATTTAATGTTATAATCAATATCTGCTGAACAATCTGTAAATGATCCTATCACTGCATTCAATTCTTTCTTTTGTTTTAATTGTTTAACTAAATCATTTAAAACAACTTTATCATTCTTAGTTAGAATTGATTTATCTAAATTATAATATACCACATATTTATTTGCTTCACCTAGCTCTTTTTCTTTATTTTGTTCTCGCTTTCTTTTGGAAATAATATTATTATCTTCTTCATTCAAAAAATCATTCGCATTTACTTCCTTCAGATCTTTTTTACTAACAGGTGCTACATCAATCTCCCCTAAATCAGCATCTCCTTTTTCTGTTAGTATTTCTTTTTCAAAACCTTGAAAAGTACTATCATTTTCATCATTAATCATTAATTTATACCTACTATATGGCTTGCCATTTAACTGGTATTTACCAGACCTGTCAGTAATAGTACTATCTGCAATGCGTTCCTTATCTATATTAAACAACTTCATTTTCAAACCACCCTTTAATTCATTATTCTTAACAGTAGTGCCAAATAATTTTATTTGTTTAGGATCATAAGTATATTCATATATATCGTCACTACCGTACCTATTTGAGCTAAAATAGCCGCCCTCTCCTCTTCTACTGTAACCTAAATCATCTTTAGGGCTATTTATCGGCGCCCCTACATTCTCTACCATATTCTCTATAGGTAAATATCGATATACATCTAAGCCACCTAGTCCGCCATGTCCATTGGAACTAAAATACAAAACCCCGTCGTAAAATGTAGGGAACAGTTCATTTCCGGCAGTATTGATAGTCTCCCCTGCATTAACAGGAGTACCCCATTTGCCGTCCGATTGTTTTTCGGCATAAAATATATCAGTTCCACCAAAACCTCCTTCCTGATCTGTTGCAAAATATAATTTACTACCATCATCTGTTATGGCAGGATGAAAAATCGAATTGCCTTTTTCATTGAGATTTAATTTCTTGAATTTACTCCAATCATTTTTCCCTTTTCTTTTAGCAGACCATATTTCAAGTTCACTAATTCCTTTTTTGATTTTTTGATTCTTGGTAAAATACGCTTCTTTGCCGTCTTTTGTAAAACTAATTGATCCATAATTCCCTTTCGATTTAAACCTATTATTAAAGAAAGGTACTTTTATTATATCAGTGTATTTATATCGTTTAAAATCAAAATTTGCAGTAAAAATATTATTATCATTAGGTGATGAACTCGTATAGTCGGAAATACTTCTTCTGATTTTTTTATCGGACCAAACAGTATTTTGAATTACATCTGTTCTTAGATTTAGTCTAGATGATTGAAAAAATAATTGCGTAAATTGTTTTCCATCCCAAGAAAATTCTGTATTCCTCCTTACACGGTGTCCTCTGTTCGATTCAAATACAAAACCACTATCGAGTAATGACGGACTAAACTCGTTCAACGGTGTATTAACTTTTAAATAATATAAATTATAGTCAACAGTATCTTGATAGTACGCTTTATGATTGTAAAAACCTTTTTGACGTGTTTTATATAGTTTATAGGTGTACCCACTGGTATCTATGTTTTCACCTAACAACAATGAATCATAAGCCTTTACGGCTTTATCGTACATACCCATATTGCCATACAACTCAGCCAACACATTGTCGGTAACACCTCCCAATATAGCAGCTCGTTCATAAAAATATATGGCACTATCGTACTGGTTGATGATTTTATAACAAAACCCTAACTCTTTTATTGCATCTACATCATCTGCATGGGTATTAATATAACGTTTGTAAAATGGAATTGCATATGCATATCGCATATTCCCGTATTCTCGCTTGGCCACTACTATTGCAGAGTCGCGGCCACCAGCTTTATTACGCTTTTGTGAAATACCGATAAAGGGTAAACACAATAATATCATTACTAAAATCTTCTTCATACTAAAAGAATCTGGTAGATTTATAAATACGGTTACGGCTAAACTCATAACGCAACATCAGCAGTAGTTTATTCTTAGGAATTGTTCTTACAAATTTATGGTATTTCCACAGAGTCGCAATCAGTTGCCTATACCTAAACACTTGTTTTTATTGATTCAATGAAAATTGATCTTCAAAATTCTCCAATACTCCATTAGTCAAGTATTCAGAAACTTTCTAATAATAGGTGCTTATAGGTACAAAATCACCCAAAACCGTTTCTGAATCACTCCCAACCAAATCATATTGTTAAATATCGCTTTCGTAAACTTTATTACCCCAACATTTATAAATCATTAAAGCCAGTGTACTTCCTGTAAAACGAATCGAAAGTTTACTTTGCGGTATTTACACTACCATATTAAACAATACCACCTAATAATCGCAAACAATTAAAACCTAACATTGTCAATGTATAAATTACGTTTTTACATTCAACCGAAAAAAAAAGAGACGACATATATTATGACGTCTCTTTTTCATGAATTTTCAATTAATAATTATCCACTATCAATTACCCATTTTCAATTACCAATTGCTATCGGTACAACCTCACTTCTACCCTTCTGTTTTTCCAGCCATCTACTGCATCATCATCGGCTTCGGTGGCTGGTTTCCTACTGCCATACCCTACCGATTTTATGCGTGATGGATCGATGTTGTAACTGATGAAATAATTCT
>CANGCK010000043.1 GCA_947452295.1 Sphingobacteriia bacterium | reverse complement strand
ATGATTGGATGTATGTTGGTGCAGGCTATGGAGGTTTTTTATCGGGGATTAAAAAAGATGGGACTCTGTGGGGAATGGGCAATAATTTTTATGGACAGTTAGGCGACAGTACTACTATTGATAAAAGTGGTTTTATTAAAAGCAGGATAGATACCAATTGGGCTTTGCTTTCCACTAAAAATAACACCAGCTATGCCATAAAAGATAATGGAACGCTTTGGGCTTGGGGATTTAATGGTGATGGTCAACTTGGTAATGGCGCTACCAGTCACCAATCATACCCAGTTCAGATTGGTGCTGATTCAAGCTGGATACAAGTAAATGCTGGTTATACGCATACAGTAGCTATTAAGAAGAATGGGACTTTATGGGCTTGGGGTAACAACAGTGCTGGACAATTAGGCGACAATACTTTTATAAATAAAAAATCACCTATTCAGATTGGAACAGATAGCACCTGGTCTAAAGCTTTAGCTGGTATTGGATATACCTTGGCTATTAAAAAGAATGGGACTTTATGGGCTTGGGGAAACAACAATGCTGGACAATTAGGCGACAATACTTTTATTAATAAAAAAATGCCTACTCAGATTGGAACAGATTCGAATTGGTTGGCAATTGCGCCTGGATCAGGTTCAGGACATTCTATTGCTATAAAAAAGGATGGGACTTTATGGGGATGGGGTTTAAATTTAAATGGCTCTGTTGGTGATGGAACAACCATTAATAGAAACGCCCCTGTTCAAATTGGAATTGATACCAATTGGGCCAAAATAGATGCTGGTGCAGAATATACAGTTGCCCTTAAAAAAGATGGAAGCCTTTGGTCTTGGGGATATAATTCTGAAGGGCAATTAGGTAACGGTAGTAATTTAGATAAGCAATTGAACCCTACAAGAATAGGAACAGGAAGTGACTGGAATTCAATTGCTAGTGGCATAGATTTTACTGTTGCAGTGAAAAATGATGGAAGTTTATGGGGATGGGGGAGCAATATTTATGGTCAATTGGCCGATAACAATACCACTTCTGCTAGGTATATTGGTTTTAATTTAAATGCTAACGCAACGGATACGACTATTTGTGCTGGTTCATCCATTACATTAATCGCTTCTTCTAATATTAATGCGAAAGTTAGATGGTCTACCAAGGATACCGTTTCTATGATTACGGTTAAACCAATTCAAACAACTACTTATACAGTTTGGTTTATTGAAGGCATGAACACTAGTTCTAAAAGTATAACTGTTACCGTAAAGCCATTGGGCTTACAATTATTAGAAGATAGTTTAACTGTAATCGATAAAGATTCTGCTATTTTAACTGCAGCGGCGGGTTTTGCAAACTATCAATGGTGGCACGGATCTACTACACCAGAAACAGTAGTTAAAAAAACAGGTAAATATTTTGTAAATGCTTATAACGAAAATAGCTGCATTGCAACAGACAGCATATATGTAACCATACTCAACAATCAATTGTATTTTGTTGATACCACTCGATTTAAAAAAATTGCAAATTATAGTGGACATGTTGTTGCTATACACCAAAATGGCAGTTTATGGTCATGGGGAAATAATACAAATGGGCAGTTAGGCGATAATTCAACAATTACTAAAAATTATCCTATACAAATAGGGAATGAGTATAATTGGATGGATATTGCTGTAGGAGGATATCATACAGTTGCATTGAAAAAAGATGGGAGTCTTTGGGCTTGGGGTCAAAATTCTAGTGGTCAGTTAGGTGATGGGACGATTATAAATAAACTAATACCTACAAGAATTGGGAATGCTTTTGATTGGAAACAAATAGTAACTGGTACTCAATATACAATGGCACTTAAAAAAGACGGGAGTCTTTGGGCTTGGGGATGGAATAATAACGGTCAATTAGGCGATGGCACAACTGTTAACAAAAACGTACCCACACAAATTGGAACAGATAAAACCTGGACCTTAATTTCAGCGGGTAATATACATACTGCTGCTATGAAATCTGATGGATCATTATGGGTGTGGGGAAGTAATAGTATGGGAGAATTAGGAATAGGAAATAATACTAATTCTACTATTCCAGTCAGAGTTGGTACTGTTAATGATTGGAAATTTGTTACCGCAGGTACTCAATATACTATTGCATTAAAAAATGATGGGACAATTTGGAGTTGGGGCTCAAATATAAATGGGCAATTGGGTGATGGTAGTATTATCAATAAAAACTTACCGGGTAAAATAGGAAATGCCAGCGACTGGGTAAATATCAGCGCCAATTCACAACAACATTCGGTGGCTATTAAAAGAGATGGCAGTATTTGGAGTTGGGGAAATAATGCTAATGGCCAATTAGGAGATGGAACTTTAGCCAATAAAACAAGTCCGGTACAAATTGGAGTAGAAAAAGATTGGACATCTGTTTACGTTGGATCGACATATACGATTGCACAAAAAAACAATGGTTCTTATTGGGTTTGGGGCTACCATGCTGATTTATTGATAGGCAATGACCCTAACCCTTATAAGCTACAGCCATTACGAATAGGCAATAGTAATAATTGGTTGATGGCAGCAGCAGGCAATAACCACAGTTTAGCAATCAACAAAAATGGCAGTGTATATAGTTGGGGAGTTAATAGTAGCGGTCAATTGGGTGATAGTACAACCGTTAATAAAAATATACCGCAATCAATAAATTCTAATAATACTTGGAGAAAGATAAGCGGTGGTAGTGTACATACCCTTGCGCTTAAAACTGATGGGACACTTTGGGCATGGGGCGCAAATAATTATGGGCAGTTGGGAGACGGCAGTAATACAGACAGCAAGTTGCCTAAACAAATAGGCGTGGCAAATGATTGGGTTTATATTTATGCAGGAAACAACCATTCGTTAGCCATTAAAAAAGATGGGACATTGTGGGCTTGGGGTAGTAATTCATCAGGCCAACTTGGAGATAGTACTTTTCAAAATAAAAACAGCCCTACACAAATAGGAACCGATAAAAATTGGCTATTGGTGGTAGGCGGTTACTTTCATTCGATTGCTTTAAAAACAAATGGAAGTTTATGGGCTTGGGGAAGTAATGGACAGTATCAATTGGGAGATGGAACTCAAACGCAAAAATCTACTCCAACTCGTATTGGAATAGATAGTAATTGGATACAAATAGCTGCAGGTGGAAGTCATAATTTAGCACTAAAAAGTAATGGGACAATTTGGGGATGGGGTGCTAATGCATATGGTCAATTAGGCATAGGCAATAATACATCTAAAAATAGTCCAACACAAATAGGCACCAATAACGATTGGGCATCTATATCTGCAGGATATACACATAGTTCGGCAATAACAAAGGATGGAAACTTATGGGCTTGGGGATACAACTTTGTTGGTCAGGTAGGTAATGGAAATATTATCAACCAAAATACTCCTATTAAAATTAGTATTAACAATGATTGGCAATCTGTACAATGTGGCAATTTTCACAATTTAGCCATTAAAAAAGATGGGAGTTTATGGTCTTGGGGAAGTAATAATTTGGGGCAATTAGGTGATGGTTCAGTATACAATACTGCATCCCCACGGATTAGCACTATTAACTTAAAGGAGGCAATTGATACAATTATTTGTAAAAACAATCTTGTTATTTTAGCATCTATTAACAATCAACAGTCAATTAACCGTTGGTCAACCGGAGATAGCGCTATTGTTATTAAAGTTAATCCGGCAATAACAACCAACTATCAAACAACTACACAATTAAGAAATAATTCAGTTACTAAAAGTGTAAGCATTAACGTTGCAGCCCTTACTGCATCGTTTACTGTCAATAGCAAAGTACAATGTATTGGTGACAATAATTTTGAATTAAACAATACCAGTACCAATACTTTAGGTAATGCCACTTATTGGTGGGATTTTGGAGACAGTACTTCATCAAAAAATGAAAACACGAATAAAGTTTATGCACGAATAGGTACTTTTAAACCGAAGCTTTATGCAAGCAATAGTTACGGATGTTTTGATACTTCAATTAATTTGTTAACCGTATTAGCCAACCCTAAAAAACCTGTAATTGGTTTTAATGGAGATACAGCGTTTTGTGCAGGTGGTAGTGTTCAATTAGTTAATAAAACTTCTTCTATTGTAGAAAATCATTGGTTCAAAAATGGCAACCCTGATGTAAATAGTACCGATAGTGCTTATACGGCCTATCAAACAGGTATATACCATGTTGCTTATACAGATACCAATGGTTGTGTATCTGATACCTCATCAGCAATAAATGTAAGGGTTAAACAAATTCCATTAGCGCCGATTATTCAATCCAAAAAAGGCTTTGTTATTTGTAGCGGCGATACAACCGATTTAATTAGTAGTGCAATATCAGGTAACCAATGGTATTTAAACAATAAGCCAATTGACAATGCCACAAAACCAAATTATTTTGCAGTTAATGGAGGAAGCTATGCTGTACAATTTACAAATAGTGAAGGATGTTTGTCGGAAATATCTAAATCTATTTTTGTACGTGAATCTATGTATCCAGAAACACCTTCAATAATTAGAGCTGGAGATAATTTAATCAGTTCCCAAGCTTTGTATTACAGATGGTATTTAAACAATAACATTATAAATAGTGAAACGCAAAATTCATTAGCAATTAAAACAAAAGGATTGTATAAGGTAGAGACCAGTTTAAATAAATTGTGTTGGTCTAAATCACCGGTTTATTCTGTACAATATGATCCAGCAATATCATTAGATCGCGACTTTAGTTTAACAGCCTATCCAAATCCCACCACCGGATTGTTCTTTTTACAATTTAAATTAAGCAATCGTTACAGTGGTTATGCTAAAATAGTTATTGTAGATGCTGTTGGTAATCCAAAATGGACGTTTAATAAATTTATTTTTAATGAATCGTTGATTCGTATTCCTATAAATTTGAGCTTAAACAAAGGACTTTATACTGTTCAAGTTTCATTAAATGGATATAGAACTAAAACAGTTCAAATAATTGGCATGTAATTGTATACTTATTCTCTGCAGTATTTAAAATAGTTACTGCAGAGAATAACTGTATAAGATTAGTTAATGGCAAACAATGCAAAACTTGCTAGCCAATGTTCTCCACCGTAATTGCCTTTAGAAAGATTGAATAAACTTTGGTTTAAATGTTGAATGGAGGAACGCAGTAATTGATTTCTTCTTTTATCTGTTAATGGTAATTGTTTGGCAATACCTCTCATACACCAACTTCTACTAAAACATAATCCATCTAAATGAACAATTTGAAAATCATTTCTATCAGATACGTTGGGTAAAATGGTTAGGTGTTTCAAAGATTGATCAGACAACCAATTGTTAAGCCATACAATATATTTGGGTTTATTTAAAATTCTTCTCATTAAATCTGCTTCCATTAAAGATGGAGAAAAAAAGTCGGAACCATCGGGTTCCCATACTGTTGGTGCAGCTTTATCGTTTAAATATAATTGTTTAGCAGAAGCAATCAATGCAGATTCAAACGAAGTGTTATTGGTTGCTTGGGCATAATCTAAAGCAAAACTCAATCCGAATGCGGTATTACCATGTACGCCAGTTCTGTTGGGATAAGTTTGCTTTGGTAGAAATCCTTTCCACAATTTAACTACTGTATCGCAAAGTGGTTGCAATGTTGTTCGCCATTTTATTGCGTCTGCATCATTCCAACTAAGTAATTCTTCTTGTAATTTTAATAACCATGCCCAACCGTAAGTTCGTTCAAAACTTTTGGTTAAGCTGGAATTGAAGTAATTGGTTTCTTGTTGTATATTTTGAGGTGTTATGGTAGTAGACAATATTTTTCTGATATCAGCTTGTTGATTTAAATCGGGAAAATTTTTCAATATTCTCACCAAAAGCCAATGCCCATGAACACTACTGTGCCAATCGAAGCAACCATAAAAACTAGGGTGTTGTTGGATAGGGGTTAACACTTGATCGCTGTCACTTACTGCAGTATGATTTATTTTGTTGGGATATTGTTGCAACAAACATTTCATAGGTAGCGCTGCTAAAACAGTTGCCCCTTTTTGGGTTAGCGTAAACTGCGTACTATCTTTATTAATTGTAAAAAAATCTTTAGTCTGCCCGAACATATTTAAGGAGATACTCCAAAAGATAAAAACTAGTAAATTTTTCATATGTGTATATTGATTGATTTTATTTGCAAAATGGTATAGCCTTAAAATCATTTCGTTTGTAATGCAAACCTTTCTTGTAGCTATATCATGTAATAATTTATTGACAATTGAAATTTTCCTGAAAGTAGAATAAAATCAGTTCAATGCCAAAAGCTTTGCTTGATCTTTAAATTTAAAGTATATTTATACTGCCTAAAATAGGTCTGTAAAATAGTTTGTTATGAAAATTAATGCATTGTTATTATACTTTTTTGTAGCATTTTCTTCTTTGAGTTTCGGTCAATCAACCGATCATAAGATAAAAATGCAACAACTAATTGCCGAAAATTTTGCTTTAGCAGATAGTCAATATCAATTGATGATGACTAAAGTGCCTGCTGATCAATTACCACAATCATTTGACGCAAAAAATAATCAACTTATTTCTCGTGAAATTACCTGGTGGTGTACAGGTTTTTATCCGGGTAGTCTTTTATATATATTTGAACAAACCAATAATGAACAAATTAAACAAGAGGCATTACGCGCATTGAAAGTAATTGAGCCCAATCAAACCTATACAGGTAATCATGATTTAGGTTTTATGATGTATTGTAGTTTTGGGAATGCCTATCGATTATTTAAAGATGAAAAATACAAGCAGATTATTTTCCGTTCAGCCGAATCTTTAGCCACCAGATATAGGCCATCTATCAAAGCCATTCAATCATGGAATAAAAATGTGTATTTCAATTGTCCGGTTATAATAGACAATATGATGAATTTAGAGATGATGAATTGGGTAAGTGAAAAGGGGGGTAATCCATTATACAAACAAATAGCAATTACGCATAGTAATACCTCTATTAAAGCCTTTTATCGTCCGGATTTTAGTTCCTATCATGTAGTAGATTTTGATGTAGAAAAAGGAACAATAAGAAGAAAAGCAACCCATCAGGGAGCGGCAAATACTTCTGCATGGTCTCGTGGACAAGCTTGGGGTTTATATGGTTTTACGACAATGTATCGGTTTACAAAAAATATTGTTTATTTAAATCAGGCAAAGAATATAGCGAAGTTTTATTTAGACCATCCAAATTTGCCTGCTGATAAAATACCTTATTGGGATTTTGATGCTGGTCAGCAACCAATTGCCAAGCGAGACGCTTCTGCCGGAGCTATTGCTGCATCTGCACTTATGGAATTAGCACAATATGCAACAGGAAAAGAAAAAGAGAAATATATTGCTGCAGGTGTTCAAATGATTGAAACGCTTTCTAGTCCACAATATCGATCTAAATACGGAGAAAATGGTGGTTTTTTAATTAAACATTGTGTAGGTGCACTCACATTAAATTCTGAAATAGATGTACCCTTGATCTATGCAGATTACTATTTTTTAGAGGCTTTAAAAAGATATAAAGATTGGTACCTAAATAAATAAATTGATTCATCAAAGAACAAATCATGCAAAGAAGACATTTCATCAAGTGGTCATCAATATTAAGCACAATAGGTATTATACCAGCGCATAAATCTATTGCAGCAACTCGTGATAAAATTGACACAATAGCCTCTACAGGAGAAAAAGACAGGGCCTATTGGGTGGCTTTGTTGGATAAAATCTCTTCACCCATTTTAAGCAATATGAGCAAAGGAACATTGCGAACTAATATGAAAATTGCGTATAGCCCCACTTGGGATCATAGAAGTGATGAAGTTGCTTACATGGAAGGATTTGGTAGACTAATTGCAGGACTTGCTCCTTTTTTAGCATTAACTGAAGAAGATTTAAAAGAGTCGCCCAGTAAAGAAAAAGAAGTGCATAACAGATTGCATACACAAACTTTACAAAGCTTAGCCAATGCAGTAGATCCAAGTAGTGCAGATTATTTATATTGGGGATCAACTAAAGTAAGGCAGCCCTTGGTAGATGCAGCATATATTGCTCAAGCTTTATTAACAGCACCTAAAGCCTTGTGGGAGCCGCTTAGTGAACAAACCAAAGCAAACTTTATTAAAGAGTTTACTCAAATAAGGCAAATAGTACCATTCAATAATAATTGGATGTTGTTTGCAGCAATGATAGAGTGTTTTTTATTATTAATTGATGCCCCATTTGATGCGGAAAGAATTGATAATGCAATTACAAAAATTAAAAAATGGTATGTTGGTGACGGTTGGTATTCGGATGGTGAAAAGTTTCATTTTGATCATTATAATGGTTATGTTATTCATCCTATGTTGGTAGAAGTATTGCGAGTAAACGTGTTGAAAAACAGGATCGATAAAACGGAGTATGACATTGCGTACAAACGTATGCAACGTTATGCTAGTTTTCAGGAAAGATATATTTCACCAGAAGGAACTTATGTTGTAGTTGGCAGATCATCTACTTATAGAGTTGGTGCTTTTCAACCACTTGTTAAACTTGCATTAGATAAAAATTTACCCAAACCAATTGAACCCGCTCAGGTTAGATGTGCATTAACTGCAGTATTTAAAAATATTTTTATACCCACCACATTTACTGAAGATGGTTGGTTGACCTTGGGATTGGTTGGAAATCAACAAGCAGCTATTGCAGATTATTATTCTAATACCGGGAGTATGTATCTTACTTCATTAGGGTTTTTGCCATTAGGGTTAAAAGCAACAGATCCTTTTTGGACTGATCCTTTTACTGAATGGACGCAACGCAAAGCATGGAGTGGAAAGCCATTTGCAAAAGATTATGCTGTTGATTACTAAAAATTAAATTGGTTAATTTCTTTCAATGGTAAATCATTTTTTATTGCATTGATTGCAATAGGACTTAATTGAATTAATGTTTGTACAATTATAGGGTAAGATGATGCTAAATCATTGGATTCACCGGGATCTGTTTTTAGATTAAATAATAAATGATGATGATTGTTTTGAATTACCAATTTCCAATTATTATATCTAATGCCTTCTAAATTACCAAATGGTCCAAAAGCATAAAAGGTATTTCTTATTGGCTTCGTAGATTCTTTTGTAAGAAGTGGTAAAATATTTTTACCATCAATTATTTTATTTCCGGGGATTTTGATACCTGCAATGGTTAGAAATGTGGTAAACCAATCAACCCCTGAAATAATTTCGTGTACTGTATTGCCAGCGGGTATTTTAGCCGGCCATTTAACTATTGCAGCCACTCGTTCACCACCTTCAAATTTATCATGGTATTTTCCATCTCTTAACACATGTTTTTTGGTAGTATCTACAGTTGCGTATTTACCATAACAATTTTCTAATTCATTGTACCTTACCACTAAAGGACCATTATCGGCATGAAAAACAATAATCGTATTTTTTTCTATTCCCAGTTGTTTTACATGATTTAGAAGGATGCCAACAGATCTATCGAAATACTGAATTGCATCTGCATATGCACTTTGATGATTTCCATCAAAACCTTTAGGAATAAACCACGGAGTATGTGTTTCAATATTTGAATATTGCAAATAAAAAGGTTCTTTATTTTTAACTCTTTCTGAAATATAGTTACATGCTTCTCTAACAAAGCGTGCAGGCAATTCTGCCAAATCGTTGTTGTTTAATGCTTTAACATTTTCGGTATTGTGAATGAGTGGAATAGGTGGATATTTTCGTGAACCGGTATTTCCTAATCTTTCAGGTCCATGATCATTAGGATATGGTATACCAAGGTATTCATCGAAGCCATGCGCAGCAGGGAGAAATTGTGGTAAATGTCCTAAATGCCATTTTCCAAACAGTGCTGTTTTATACTGATGTTGTTGGAGTATTTTTGTAAATGTAATTTCTTTAGCACTATCTAAACCATTGGTAGCTGTTGGAAACAAAACACCTAGCCCTGTTCTATCATTTACTCTAGGTGCTACTCTACCTGTCATACATGCTGCTCTACTTGGTGTGCAGGTGCTATGAGGAGCATAAAAATTGGTAAGCTTAACTCCTTCTTTTGCAAGTTGATCTATATTTGGTGTTTGGTAATATGATGATCCAAATGATGAGTAATCATCCCAACCAATATCATCGCCAATGATATGAATTATGTTGGGCTTATCTTGTGCAGTTGCAAAGTATATAGTTTGTATTCCAAGAAAAATTAGTGCGAGCTTTTTCATTAGTACAATTAATTCATCAACAATTTAAAGAATTATTTTTACATTAGATAATAGAAAACCAATTTGAATGCAAATGCAATGGGCTAAAAAAACTCGCAAAAAAATATTATGCAATTTTGAAATGCACCCAATTCATTCGTTACTCAATAATTACCAATATTTATAGAACTATACTATTTAACAAAAGCAATCAATAAAAATACACGCATGAAACAAAGGAATGTTGTTTTTTGTCTTTTTTTAATTTTTTTCATCAATGTATTGTCTGCGCAAAAGTCTGTATTGAAACGACCCAATATTATTGTTTTTTTAGTAGATGATATGGGATGGCAAGATTGTGCTGTACCATTTTGGGTAAAAAAAACAAGTCAAAATAATCGATTCCATACACCTGCAATGGAGCAGTTAGCTGCCGATGGGATGAAGTTTACGAATGCTTATGCAAATCCGGTTTGTACACCTAGTAGAGTAAGTATGCTTACCGGTGTAAGTGCTGCAGTGCATCATGTTGTAAATTGGACTTCCCCTTTTAAAAACAACAATACCGATAATTTGGATGATCAAATGGTTTCAGCAAATTGGAACATGAATGGGTTAAGTAATGTACCCAATATTCCTTTTACGTATCAAGCTACCACGTTTCCTTCCATATTAAAAGCAGCAGGATATTTTACAGTTCATGTAGGGAAAGCGCATTGGGGATCGAGTGGAACACCGGGATCTAACCCATACAACCTTGGTTTTGTGGTAAATATTTCGGGGCAAGCTGCAGGCCATCCGCAAAGTTACTTAGGCGAAGAAAACTATGGAAATATACCCATGAAACCCACCATACAAGCTGTTACAGATTTACAGGAATATTATGGGTCAACTACTTTTCTTACAGATGCTTTAACCAAAGAAGCGCTAAAATCCTTGGATGCGCCAATTGAACAAGGACAACCTTTTTTCTTACACTTATCTCATTATGCGGTACATACGCCAATACAGGCAGATATTCGGTTCCGTAATCGTTACTTAGATATGGGACTAGATACTATTGAAGCAAATTATGCCTCATTAATTGAAGGAATGGATAAAAGCTTAGGCGATGTAATGCATTATCTTAAAAAGAAACAGGTTGATGAAAATACGATTATTATTTTTTTGAGCGACAACGGTGGTTTAAGCTTAGGTGGAAAAGGGGCTAGAGGTAATAATAGTCACGTGCAAAATTTACCACTTAAGGCTGGCAAGGGGTCTGTTTATGAAGGAGGAATCAGAATACCTTTTATAGTAAAATGGCCAGGCGTTTGTAAAAAAGCTTCTGCTACAGATGCGCCAATTATTGTAGATGATTTATTCCCTACAATATTAGCAATGGCTGGTATTAAAAAATATTCAACTTTACAAACACTCAATGGAAAAAATATCATTCCATTAATTCAACAGCCAAGTATATTTAAGGAAAGAACGCTAATATGGCATTATCCTATTAAATGGATTGATAAAGATGGGCCTGGCATTAATTTTCACAGTGCAATTCGTAAAGGCGATTGGAAAATGGTTTATAATATGCGTAATGGAAAGACAGCACTTTATCATTTAAAAGAAGATATTGGAGAATTGAATGATCTTTCAGCCGGCTATCCCCAAAGATTAAAAGAATTAAAAACATCCATGTCGGATTCGCTTCGTAAATGGAAATCACCGATGCCTGTTTTTAAAGCAACAAATAAATTGGTGCCAATGCCAGATGAATTGTAGTTGTATTTTATTTAATACATAAAATATTCAACTTAAAATATACTGTTGATATTGTATTGATTATTTTAAAACATAAATGTGCTAATTAATGAACTATTGTGCATTCATGTAATAAATACACATTTTAATAGTACAATTATTTTACTCAGATTTTGTTCGTCTTTCAAAAAATATTATATTCAATACCTAAATTTTAACGAAATGCAAAGGAGAAGTTTTATAAAAAATGCAAGCTTAACTTCTTTAAGTATATATACATCTAGTGTTCAGGCAATTGCAGGACCCTTTTCTCCTACTGAATTATTGCACAATATTCCTGTAGATAAAAAATTAGATCAAAACTGGATTAAGTCATTGTATAAAAGAGGCAGTGTTACCAAATACTATCAATCAAAAAATGAACTTAAATATATTGGCATGCCGGTAGGTGGTATTCATACTGGTACTGTTTATTTGGGTGGAGATGGGCGGTTATGGTTATGGGATATTTTCAACGAAAATCAAACCGGTATTAATCCGGTAACCATTGATTGGCATTCGGATTTACATGTAGGAAAAAAAGTTCGACCCAGTGATGGAGCTGCGTATGTGCAACCTGCTGAAAATATCAGACCACTTGATCAAGGATTTGCATTTAACATAAAAACACCTTCTGTAAATATTATCAAAAAAATGCAAGCAGCAGATTGGGATGAAATTGTTTTTGAAGCTACTTACCCAATGGCAAAAATTCATTATATCGATCATCAATTAGGGATTAATATAACAGCAATTGTATTCTCTCCATTTATTCCATTAGATGAAAAAAAATCTTCGCTTCCTTGCACTATTTATAGTTTCGAAATCACCAATACACTTACGCAAAAAATAGACATCACTATACTTGGTTGGCTTGAAAATAAAGTTTGCATTAAAAGTGCAAAGAGCAGTCATCGTCGATCTAACTCAATAATCAATAATTCTTCATTCTCTATTCTTGAATGTGCGGTTGGCAATGCTGCTGATATCATAAATGAATCGGATTACGGTACAATGAGTATTGCAGCACTTGAAAATACATTCGTTCAGACTGATTTTCATTTTCCCATACAACACCAATCATTTGAAATAGAAAACAAATCAACTATTAGTAAAACAATAGATCAGACATTATTCGGTTCTTGTGCAACACATTTATCAATTCCTGCTCATCAAAAAGGCACTGCTAATTTTGTAATCAGTTGGCATTTTGCCAATTTAAAATTAAATCATTTAATAAAAGATACAGGCAGGTATTACAATAACTTTTTTAAGAATGCTGCTGAGGTTTCCGTTTATGTATGTAATCACTTCCATCAATTGAAAGAAGAAAGTACATTGTGGCGTACCACATTATATGATTCAACTTTACCTTGGTGGTTTATTGAAAGAACATTTTTAAATATCGCGGTATTGGCTACAACTACTGCACACCGATTTGAATCTGGACGTTTTTATGCATGGGAAGGGGTTGGCTGTTGTGAAGGCACTTGTACGCATGTATGGCAATATGCACAAGCTATGGGGCGTATTTTTCCTGGTATAGAAAAAGATACCAGAGAAAGAATTGATTTAGGACTATCCCTTCAGCCGGATGGAATGATTTGGTACAGAGGAGAAGTAGTGAAAGGACCCGCTATAGATGGTCAAGCCGGCACTATTCTGAGAATTTATCGAGAACATCAAATGAGTAAAGATGATACATTTTTAAAAAATAATTGGGAGAAAATAAAAAAAGCCATTGAGTATGTTATACGGCAGGATAAAAACTTTGACGGGATGGAAGATACTCCCATTGAAAATACATTGGATGCTGTATGGGATGGCTCTATTGCATGGTTGGTTGGATTGTGTATTGCTGCAGTGAAAGCAGGCGAATATATGGCTCAGGAAATGAAAGACGATGCTTTTGAAAAAACATGTGCCGACTATGTAAGGAAGGGAACTAAAAACATGGAAGATCAACTTTTTAATGGTGAGTATTTTATTCATCTGCCTGATCCAACAAAGGGACGTGAAAAATTAGGTTCTTATAATACTTGTCATATAGATCAGGTATTTGGGCAAAGCTGGGCTCATCAGGTTGGGCTCGGAAGAATAATAGACAAAAACAAAACAATATCTGCACTTAAGGCTTTATGGAAATATAATTTTACACCAGACGTAGGACCTTATATAAAAGACAGAAAAGGCGGTAGACCTTATGCCTTACCTGGCGAAGGTGGTTTAGTAATGAATACCAATCCTAAAAATGAATTAAAACCATATGGAGAAAATGTTACCTGGCAGTTGGGGTATTTTCACGAATGCATGACTGGTTTTGAACACCAAGTTGCATCGCATATGATGGCAGAAGGCATGGTTGAAGAGTCATTAATAATTACTAAAATGATTCACGACAGGTATCATGCTGCGAAACGAAACCCATTTAATGAAATTGAATGTAGCGATCATTATGCACGTTCAATGGCTAGTTATGGAACATTTATTACCGCATGCGGATTTGAGTACCATGGACCAAAACAATATTTAGGTTTTGCGCCAAAAATAAATGACACAAAATTCAAAGCGCCTTTTACAACAGCCAATGGTTGGGGAAGTTATGAACAAACAAAAAAGTTGAATCAGTTTAATGCCATTATACATGTTAAGTATGGCACACTGCAAGTCAAAAAAATAAGTGTTGAATCAAATACTACTAATAAAAATGTTTTAATTGAGTTGAACGGAGAAAAAATAATTGGCAAGTGTTATCTAAATCATCATCAAACAATTATTGAACTATCTCAATCAATTGAAATTAAAGCCAATCAACAACTTTCAATTACTATTTAATTAATTTATGATGATTATTCAAAATAATGCAGTAGCTTATATTAACTATTTAATTAAAGATACCGACGGTAACATTATTGAAAATAATTTTGACTATACGCCAGAGCCCTATTTACATGGTGCTTCAAATTTATTGCCAATGGTCGAAAAAGTGCTTGCTCAAAAACAAGAAGGAGAACTTGTAGAAGTTATGGTTCCTTCGCAATATGCTTACGGTAATGTAAATCAGTTGAACATTTATTCAATACCAATAATGGAGATTGAAGAAGGAGCAAGTATAGAAAAAGGGGCATATGTTTTACTTAAAAATGGCAAAGAAGGATTGGTTAAAGCAATAAGTAATGAAACAGTATTAATAGATTTAAATCACCCATTAGCAGGAAAAGATTTGTATTTTACAATAAAAGTTGCAAGTGTTCGAGCAGCAAGTGAATCTGAAATATTGAATGGCTATCCCTCGAATGAAGCAGCAATGTGCTGCGGGGGATCTGGTTGTTGCTAATGTAAATATTAAACCGATGAATAAATATGTTTTCTTCTTATTGATTTTTGTATTAAACATTCAATCAATAAATGCACAGGCTTTATATACAGCTGCCCCCCTTTCAACACAAACAAAATGGGCTAGTGCTGAAAATATCACAGGTGGCAAAGGAAAGGCAGCTATTGCTAATAAAGGAGCAAAGGGAAATCCATTTGTAACTTTAGAAGCAGGAAAAAAAATAGAACTACTTAATGTACAGGGTTCTGGTATTATACATAGAATATGGATGAGTGGCACAATTCCAAGAATAGCCGAACAAAGAAGAATGATTCAAATAGATATCTACTGGGATAATGCCAAAACGCCTGCAGTTTCTGCTCCTATTGGTGATTTTTTTGGAGTGGGGCTGGGTTTAACAACTAGTTTTGAAAATGCATTATTTGCAAATCCAGAAGGTCGGTCTTTTAATGCAACCATCGATATGCCTTATAAAAAAGGAGCAAAAATAGTGCTTACCAATCTTTCAAATTCGCATGCATTAATTTGGTACGACATCAATTATTCTGAGCAATCCGTTCCTGCAAACGCCTTGTATTTTCATTCAATATGGAACAGGGTATTACAAACGAAATTAGGTGAAGACTTTGAAATTTTGCCAAAAATAAATGGACGGGGAAGATTTATTGGAAGTAATATTGGAGTGATTGGTGATACTGCCTATAATAATACCTGGTTTGGGGAAGGCGAAGTAAAAATTTATTTAGATGGCGATTCAATACATCCGAGTCTTTCAGGAACAGGTACTGAAGACTATATTGGATCCGGTTGGGGACAAGGAGTATATGATCATTTATACCAAGGCTCATTAATAGCCAACGACAAGTTTAATTTATATGCATTCTACAGATACCATATTAAAGATCCAGTATATTTTCATCGTAATTGTAAAGTTACGCTGCAACAAATTGGCAATACCAGCATTGCAAATATGCGAGCAATGTTAGCAAGAGGCGTACATCTTAAACCTACTTCTGTGTTAATGAAAGGTGCTTCAGCCGATATATTTAATTTGAAAGGTATACCTCCTCAACAATATTTATTATTAGATACACCCATTCCAAATAGCATTTACAATACAATTTTTGATAGCGGAGATATGGGTGCTAATTTTTATAGAAGTGATGACGTTAGTGCTGTTGCATATTTTTATTTAGACAAACCAGAACGTCCAACTAAAATAAATAGCAACAGCAACTTACCGATTATAAAAATGCAAGAAAAAGTTTGGAGCTTCCTTAAATGATTTTTAGTAAAATGATTCATATTCAATTGTTGTATACGGGCCATGAATATTTATCAGCACTTTCAAAAGTAAAAATATACAAATAACATATGAAAAAAATACAACGCTTACTTTGTTTAGCAATATTTATCAGCAGTTGCAATAATTCAACTAATAATAGCAGTGAGCCAGATAAGATTACTAAAGAGTTGAATTTTAAGGAAAGTTATGATTTCTTAAAAAGCTACCATTCAAATATTGTTTTGTTAGAGGATTCCTCATCAAACGCAAAAGCAATAATACTTCCAAACTATCAGGGAAGAGTAATGACCACAACTGCAGAAGGCAACAATGGAGAGAGTTATGGCTGGATAAATTATGATTTAATTGCTTCTAAAGAATTAATGCCCCACATCAATGCCTATGGCGGAGAAGAACGTTTTTGGTTAGGACCGGAAGGTGGGCAATTTTCTTTGTTTTTCAAGAAAGGCAAAGCGTTTATTTTTGAAAATTGGAATGTTCCCAAAGAACTAGACACTGAATCATTTCCTATAGTTTCAAAATCATCAAAAGATGTTTCTTTTGAAAAAAATATGCATTTAGTAAATTATACTGGTACCGAATTTGATATTAAAGTAAATAGAAAAGTTAAGTTGTTAAACAAAGTAACCATTGAAGAATTATTTGGCAAAATAAATGATAGTATCCAAATTGTTGGAATTGAAACAAACAATACTATTTCTAATATAGGAAAAAGCAATTGGACAAAAGAATCCGGACTTTTATCTATTTGGTTATTAAGTATGCTTAATGCAACGGAGAAAACTACAGTGATAGCGCCTTATAAAATGGGGGATAGTGCCCAATTAGGAAAAATTGTAACAGATGATTATTTTGGCAAGGTACCCGCTGAAAGACTAAAAGTACAAAATGGATTAATGTATTTTAAAGCGGATGCTGCATATAGAAGTAAAATTGGCATTTCTCCGCAACGTGCTTTGCCATGGATTGCCAGTTACGATGCCGATAAAAATTTATTAACGGTTGCTCAATTTAGTTTGCCTGCCAATGAATTCAACTATGTAAATTCAACCTGGAAAATTCAAGAGCAACCTTTTGCTGGAGATGCGGTGAATGCTTATAATGATGGCCCAATAAACAATAAACAAATTGGTCGATTTTACGAAATTGAAAGTTCATCACCTGCAATTGCATTAAAATCCGGAGAGTCTATAACCCATACACAGAAAATTATTCACTTCAAAGGCAGTAAACAACATATAGAAACATTTGCATTAAAGACGCTAAACATACATCTTCAAGATATTTCAAATAATTAATTGTTTTATTTGTTGAACAAATACTTTAGGTAAAGTTTATCAATGTAATTGAATACAAGGACATTCCTCCCAATGCATCATTGCATTGATAAACTTTACTAAATGATATTGACTCAACTGTTGCGTATAAATAGCTCTTTCTATTATATATTTTTCTTTCAACAACATAGCTCTTCTTGTTCCGGCCAATAATGGTTGAGCGGGTGTAAGCCAGTTAGTACCATTAAAAAAAGCTACATTAGCATAGCTGGCATCTGTAATTAAATTGTTTTTTGTAAATATTACTTCGTCCGTTTGTACTTCATTCAATGCCAAATTAATCCATGTTCTATCGGTATACTTACTATCATATGTTTTAGAGCCGATCTCTACAAAAGTAAATGTTTGTATTTTTCTAATAGAATATGGTTCAAATAGAACCATATAGGATCCGGTAATATTGTAACTTATTTTACATTTATACACTATTGGAAGTATGGCGTTTTGCATTGACGCTTCATAATTAAAATCAATTGCTGCTAATTGTAGCAATGCATCTACGCTATGCAGTTTAAATGTTCTATCGATTCGCTGTTGATGAAAAAATAAATTTTCTGCAGCCCCTTTACAATATCTTATTGTTTCAAAAAATGGGTACATATACTTTATTTATCATTTCATTATACTCATCAAAAACATTACTTTGAAAGGTAATACCACCACCACTTCTATAAATTTTTTGTTGATCGATGTATCTTATTAATACACAGCTGTCTAATTTATTTCCATCAAAACAACCTGCAATGCCAGTATAATAACCTCTTTCACTTAATTCCACGCTTTTAATAATATCAATTGTTTTTTGTTTGGGTGCTCCTGAAATTGAACCTGCAGGTAATAATGTAAAAATAATGTCGCCAATCATTGCTGAATAATTATCAGGTAATGTGCCGCAAATTTCTGAGCTAACTTGACCAATTACACCACTTTGTGTTTTAATTTCTTCATAATATCTAAATTTTTTTACTGCTACATCTTGAGCTACTAAACTCAAGTCATTTCTAATTAAATCAACTATTGTGGCATGCTCGGCTAATTCTTTTTGATTATTCAAAAGAATGTTCTTGGCATTGTGAATAGTAGCATCTACTGTACCTTTCATAGGATAAGCACTGATGATTCCATTATTTATTTGTATGAAAGATTCCGGTGAAAAACTTACAAATTGATCTTTTA
Organism: Sphingobacteriia bacterium; assembly: GCA_947452295.1. Taxonomy (GTDB): domain Bacteria; phylum Bacteroidota; class Bacteroidia; order Chitinophagales; family Chitinophagaceae; genus Sediminibacterium. Next base: position 10,146 of record CANGCK010000043.1, on the reverse strand, counting down.
GCCAGCAACTGTATTTTGATTGTACATGATAAAATATTTCTTCAAGGGTTAAATTGATGTCAATTGGGGTTGGATTTGTTAGATTAACTAAAAAGCTATTTCCATAAGTAATTTCACGTTGAACTTGATTAAACATATGCTGATACAAATCTATGTTTACAGGGTGTTTTCTTAGATCTATATTAGCTTTATCAATTGGGGGTAACTGTTCAACGTAATTTTGTTTTCCTTGAAAGTTAAATTTAAATGGGATTGAAGCATCATCTAACTTCCAACACAAAGGTTTTTTACATTCAAAATCAATTAAAAACACAAAGGGAATTTTTTCTTTTCCCCAACTATTAAGTAAATTTTTCATAACGAGCCATTTCTATTTGCATGCATTATTCGAGCAAATATATCATTCAATTTTTCGTAAATATTACTTTGCTATGTTAATATATCATTGATGATTTTGCCTGAAACATCCGTTAAACGAAAACGTCTTCCCTGATATTTATAAATTAATTGTTCATGATTAATGCCCATTATTTGTAATAAAGTAGCTTGAAAATCGTGCACATGAACCGGATTTTTTACAATGTTATAACTAAAATCATCTGTTTGTCCATAAGTCATTCCAGGCTTAACACCTGCCCCTGCCATCCACATGGTAAAGCAACGAGGGTGATGATCTCTACCATAATTTTCTTTATCTATTTTACCTTGAGAGTAGACGGTTCGTCCAAATTCACCTCCCCATATTACTAAAGTATCATCCAACATACCTCTTCGTTTTAAATCAACAATTAATGCGGCAGTGGGCTGATCTGTTTGCTTACATTGGTATTTTATTCCTTGGGGTAATCCTCCGTGATGATCCCATCCTTGATGATATAATTGTACAAAACGAACATCTTTCTCTAATAATTTTCGGGCTAAAATACAATTGGCAGCGTAACTGCCTTTGTCTCTACTTTCTGGTCCATATAATTCAAATACTTCTTCTTTTTCATTAGATATATCCATTACATCGGGTACAGATGTTTGCATTCTAAATGCCAATTCGTACTGCGACATTCTTGCATTTATTTCTGCATCACCCCATTCATCATTTTGTAAATGATTGAGTTGAGATAAGTACTGCAACATTTCTTTTCTATCTTCCCCATCATATCCTTCTGGATTATTTAAAAACAACACCGGGTCTTTTCCGGACCTAAATTGTACGCCCTGGTGTTGTGATGGTAAGAACCCATTTCCCCAAAGCCTAGCATATAAAGGCTGATCACGTGAAGCATTTTTTGATACCAACACTATAAAAGCCGGTAAATTTTTATTTTCAGAACCTAAGCCATAACTGAGCCATGATCCAATTGAAGGTCTACCTGGTAATTGATGACCGGTTTGAAAAAAAGTTAATGCAGGATCATGATTAATTTGTTCGGTATACATCGACTTAATAACACATAATTCATCAATTACTTGGGCTGTATATGGCAACAATTCACTTACCCATGTTTGTGATTTACCATATTGATTAAAATTATATGCAGAGGGTATTATGGGTAAGATGGCCTGATTGGCACTCATGCCAGTTAAACGTTGTCCATTTCTAACTGAATCAGGAAGTTGTTGACCCAACATATTATTCAATGTAGGTTTATAGTCAAAGGTTTCAAATTGTGATGGACCTCCACTCATAAACAAATACACCACTCTTTTTGCTTTTGGTGCAATAGTTGGTAATGCATCTAAAATTTGTTGTTCAAATGATTTTGCAGATGCATTGTTAGTTAATAATGAACCCAATGCCATAGCGCCTAATCCACCTGCGGTTCTTTTCAAAAAATCTCTCCTTTCTAGCTTTCTATTTAAGTCTGCTAACTCTGAAGTAAGTAAATTAAAATGAGGAATAGAGGACATAATATTATCTTTTTGTAATGGTTGCATCTGAATTTAAAATAGTACTTGCAACTATAGTATTTGCAGCCATCAGTGATTTATCAAGCGAAGTACTTACAGCATATATACCAGTATTTAACCAGCCCTTGGTTTTCTCAGGATGAGCTATAAATTTTTTATATTCATTTTGTTGAAGTGCAGTTAGTAAATTAATTTCTTTTACAGAAGGGTATTTACCTGTTAACTTACGATAGGTAAGCACTATTGCTTTTTCTACATCCTTTTGCTTAGTCATTTCCTCTCCCAAAACTTTAGCTGCTTCAATAAAAGTAGGATCATTCAATGTTACCAATGCTTGTAGTGGTGTATTGGTAGACTGACGGCGTACTATGCAAGATGCCCTGGAAGGCCCATCAAAATTAGCTAATGTTGGGTTAGGTACAGTTCGCTTTAATACTATGTATAAACTTCTTCTATAAACCTGATCAGTAGTATCTTGTACATAATTGGTATTATTAATTTCCCATAAACCTTCCGGCTGATAGGGATATATACTGGGGCCACCAATTGTTTTATTTAATAAACCACTTGCCATTAATGCATTATCGCGGACCATTTCAGCTGATAATCGTGATGCAGGACCTCTTCCTAATAATCGGTTTTCTGGATCTTTCTCTTTTAATGTTTCACTAACAGTTGAGTTTTGCTGATAAGTTGCAGACATTACCATCAATTTAATTAATTTTTTTACATCCCAACCCGTTTCCTTAAACTCAACAGCCAACCAATCTAATAAATCTAAATGACTAGGCAGCTCACCTTGATTGCCAAAATCTTCAGCAGTTTTTACTAATCCATTTCCAAAAATGTACTGCCAAAAATGGTTCACTACTACTCTTGCTGTTAGCGGATTTTTATTATCTGTTAACCATTGTGCCAACCCATATCTATTTTTAGGTAAGTTAGGGGGGAATGCTAATATTGCTGCTGGGGTATTGGGAAATACTTCTTTAGTTGGTGCATCATATTGCCCTCTATTTAATACAAAAGTTTTTTTAGGAATTTTCATTTCTTGCATTACCATTAATTCTTTTATTTTTTCGGAAGAATCGGATAGTAATTGATAGTTGGTCTGAAGTGTTTTGTTGGCAGCAATTGTATTTGAATCTACAATAGATAAATAATAGTTTTTTAAAGCAACAATCTCCTCACTTGATAATTGATCTACATTTTTTTGGGTAATACTTTGCCAGTTTTTCTGCTGCGCCAATACTTTTATTTCATAAGCTGTTAGTGCTCTGTTGAATACTGTAATATCATCTATTTTACCGCCTTTAAACCCTAATCCTCTATACCATGCGCCAAACTGAAGTGCTGGCTCATCTTTACTAAAGAAGATAATGTCTTTATACAATTGGTCAATTACTGTTTCCATTTGAGTTGGTGAGCCATCCATAAACAAATTAAGTCCAGATGCCTTGGAAGTGCCATCATATACAATAGATACATGTATCCACTGATTGCGAGGCACATCATTGATGGATACTTTTGTAATTGCATTGGATGGTGCTGTATGTGCCAATGTTAATTCAAACTTATTATTCTTTAAAGAGAGATTATATCCTTTAAAATTATACAGCCTTTCTGCATTACTTTTATGTAAAATAACCCCTTCTTTCATATCCTTCGGAATATTCATCCAAACTCCAATAGTAAATGGGTCCGACTTTCTAAAAACGCCTACATCTTTTAAATCTAAATAAGTATCTCCATTTAATACCAAGCATTGCCCATCATTATGTTGCTCCAGTAATGGCATCTCTCTTTTTGTATCCCAATCTCTTCTCATTATTGCCGTATCACTTCCATTTACTAAATTCCTCAATCCTAGTTCAAAATTATAATAACCTATTAATGAAGGTTGAGGAATGTTATTACCAGATATGTATTGATATTTTTTTTGTTGTAACCAATCATCAAAAGATTTTTCTGCTAAAAGTTTCTTAGCATTTACATTAGCAGTAGATATTGTTATTTTAGATTGTATGTATTGTATAGTTGTTTCTTGATCTTTTGTAGGCAATAATAATGTTGGCGTTGGCATATCATCATTCCAAGATATTTGTCCTGCTTCACGAACATTATTAAAGAAGCTGTATAATTCATAATAATTTTGTTGAGATATAGGGTCATATTTATGATCATGGCATCTGGCACAACCTACCGACATCGATAAAAAAGCTTCTCCAAATGTATTGGTTCTATCCATCACATATTCAGTTTGAAACTCCTCTTCTACAATACCTCCTTCCATGTTTTGCGGATGATTTCTATTGAATGCAGTCGCTATAATCATCTCCTTAGATGGAGATGGCATAAGATCTCCAGCCAGTTGGTACGCTATAAAATTGTTATACGATAAATTGTTATTGAACGCATTAATTACCCAATCTCTGTAAACCGACATATCTCTTATTCTATCTACCGTATATCCATAAGAATCTGCAAAGCGAGCTAAGTCTAACCAATGTGTAGCCATTTTTTCTCCATAATGCAATGATTGTAACAATCTATCTACTTGTTTTTCATATGCGTTAGGACTTTTGTCTGCTAAAAATTCATTGATTTCTTCAATACTAGGTGGTAAACCAGTTAAATCTAATGAAACGCGGCGTAATAAAATTTCTTTTGAAGCAGGTGAAGAAGGCTGAAGTCCTTCTTGCAATAGTTTTGCAATAATAAATTGATCTATACTATTGTTGATAGTGAAATTATTTAGTTGAGCTACTACTTTTTTTACGGGTGCAACAAAAGCCCAATGTGGTTGATATACTGCTCCTTGTTCTATCCATCTTATTATAATAGCTCTTTCATCTGCAGACAAAGTGAGGTGAGAGTTTGGAGTAGGCATCATATAGTCTGGATCGGTAGAAGTTATTCGGTGGTATACTTCACTTTTCTTTAGATTACCCGGACTGATAGCTACTTTGCCTGCGTTCTCCGGTAAAGGTGCATAAGCTGATGCAGCTATATCTAATCGAAGTCCTGCTTTTTGCTTTCCTTTATCAGGACCATGACAGGAGAAACATTTATCAGATAATATTGGTTTAACATGTTGATTGTAATCTACAACTGCAGGTAATTGATTGTATGATTTTTTTACCTGTATGGGTAATACAGCAATATTTGCAAATGCGTATAAACCGATAATTAATCCTATTAATAAATAATATTTTTTCATTTCGCTTGAAATTTAAAATCACCAATTTCTATCTTAACAGCTGGTTTAATCATTTTGAATTTTGTAATGCCTTGTTCGGTAATATTTGTTCTCCATAAATAAAGTACTGACAAATTTTTGCACTGAGTTAATTTATAAAGACCATCGTCTGTAATGTTTGTTCCATATAAATTAAGTGTTTGTAGTTGAGGTAATTGCTGTAAGTATTCAAGTGACAAATTAGTAATTGCCGTGTTTTCCAATTGCAATTTTTTAATATTATATAAACCTGCAATTATTTTTATATCCTCATCTTTTATAGGTAAGTTGCTTAATTTTAAAGCTACTAACTGTTGTTTAATTTGTTTTAACAACAATAAATTACTTTTGTCAAAGGGAACTGCATTAACGAAGTTTGCCATTAAATAATTTGATTCTTTATTAATAGGTGTAAGTATGATATTTTTTTGTTGAAATAAGTTTAATACAATTTTACTTAGCGTATCGGGATTTTTAGCACTTATTTCAGGGGAGTGAATTAATGCTGGTTGGTTATTTGGTATCTGCTTAAAAGTATTATTGTATTTTTTTTCTTTTGTTAATGGCTCAACTTGTGATGATAAATGATTGGCTAACCTATTTTTTACATAAATAGTATCTACGCGTGTTTTGAATGATGCGCCATTTTGAATCCATTTACGAATAGATTGAATTTCGTTCTGCGTTAATTGATGTTTACCCTTAGGAGGCATGTGCTTCTCATCATCAATAGATAAAACCAAAGAACTATAGAGCAAACTATTTAGCGGGTCGCCCGTTATTAAGACTAATGAATTTTTACTTCCTTTTTTTATAAATGACTCGGTATCTAATCTTAATCCTTCTTTTTGTTTAGCGGCAGAATGACAGTTATAACAATTTGTTTTAAGGATGGGTACAATTTCAGCTTGATAAATATTATATTGTACAACTTTAAATGTATCCTTTTTATTGATAGGAGTTGTGTCTATTAAATTGATTGGCGTATCATTACTAATTGCTTTTATTTTGTCATTGTCTTTTATAGGAGGAAAAAAATAATGCTCACCATGTGTAATGGTAGCACCATAGTGGCCTGTTATTGTCAGTAAAATAGCCAGCATCAAAACCATTACCCATCTAAATCGGCGTATAAAATATATGGCAAATGATAAGATTGCAGTAGTAATACCAGCCCATTGATGTTTTTGTATCAAAACTTCATCATACTCACCCGATTGAGCGAGCAGCCAACCTGCCACACAAGAAAATAATGCAGTGATTGAACCAGCTAAGAAAGAAAATGAAATTGCCTGATTCATGTCTTTTGCAGTTAGTTGTTGGTATATCATCATTAATATACCAAACAGTAATATACCAATTGGCAGATGAACAAGTAATGGGTGGAGGTGTCCTAAAAAATAAGTCATTGTTGTTGTAAAAATAATAGGTTTACTATTGCAAACAAATCAATTGAGCAGAATAACTCATTTATTTGTAAGTTATAGGGATTAATTTTTTATCAGTTTATATTCGTTGATGTTTTTACTTGGCTCAAAATTAAAATACAATGAACCAGTATTTGAACTAATTATACTTTTATATATTTTATTATTGACTATTAAATTGTATCGTTCATTTTTTGCTAAATTATTTAATCGATACATCAGTTTACTTGATTTTGTTGTTTGGGAATTTTGTATCCAACTTATTTCGCTATCATTCCAGTTAGTAATTTTGAATGTAATTTTACTTTTATTGGACGTTTTTACAGTTAAAGAACTGTTCACATTATTTCCATTAAAATATGACAATTCATTCCCTTTACTAAAAAATCCAAAATCTTTTGTATCAACAATTGTAAACTGTTGATTAGATACAGCATACTTATTCAAATGTAGATCTATTGACAATTGTTGATCTCGATAATTATATTTAATATTTGTACCTGCAAGTTCATCAGTAATATGAGGGTTTAGGTAAAAGCGGTTGTATAATGGATTGATACCATAGATTGCCTGGTATAAGCCCACAACTGAAAGACTATTGCCAGATAGAATGTCGTCGCCTAATCCATCTTGCTTTGTTCTTCCATAGCGTTGAAATGCCAATCCATCTTTTTCATATTGCGCTAAAACATTTTTTACATATTTCAATGCCAGTTCAGGTTTATACGCTGCATAAGCTTTTACGCCAACAGATCCCCATGATAAAAAAATATCACCATTTTCATAATTTGGAAAGGGAAATTGCCAGTCGTTCCCCTCCCCTTCTTTATAACTATATAAGCAAAGTGGCCAAAAGAAAAGATGTTCTTTTTCCATTTGAGTTTCTATATCTTCTAAAATAACTTTAGTTCGATTGGTGTCATCACAAATGCCATAAGCAATAGCCATAAAATTTACAGGAGTAACCATATTATTTCCATGAATGGATCCATCTTTATCTCTCCAATGTATGTAACATTTTTTCTGGTTATCCCAAAAACCGCCTTCACTTGTCGGCTTATTGAAGTTTGTTTTCAGCTTATCAGCAAATTGCTGGTATTGAAATTGTTTAGTAGTATTGCCCAATTGTTTTTCCACCTCAGCCCATGCAACAAGTGCATGATATAGTTTTGCATTTACAAATGCGTTTTCATAAGATGCCCAAATAATATCAATCCAATCGCTACCCCTTTTTTGCGTATGATTATCTGTCATCATTTCAACTAACCCATTATGGTTACTATCTCTATTCATGATCCATTCTAGGGCTTTTTCACAGGCAGACTGTTGTGTTTTTACCCAATTTGCATCACCTGTTTGGTCATAAAGCTCAGCAACATTGGTAACATAATCTGGATTAGCATCTAGTAAGTATCCCCATTGTGCTTCATAAAAACCTTTGCTAGTAAATAATCCCGGCATAGCATCTTCATTGCTATAAGCCCATCTGGGCCATACTCTTCCATCTGGTTTTATAGCATTGTCTTTATAAAAGTTTAAACAATCTTGATACCCTTTCAAGTATTTTTGGTCATTAATACCGAGGCCCATTTGTGCAATATACTGTTCATGTAAACAGATCGGACCATAAGGAGTATGCCAACTATTTCCACCAAAATGATTTTTATCGATAACACCAATTCTTGCGATTGTATTTAAAACAGCTTTCACTTGCGCCCCATTAATTCCAACCAAATTACCTCTATCGAATTGATTGTTGTAATCAAAATAAGAAAGTATAATTTGTTGTTTTGTTTCGCCAGCACTTAACAAAATTGGTTCCCATACATCATTTCGGTCCCTTATATATCTTCTTCTATAAGTAGCACTATCAAACCTTGGCATTAATTCATTTTTAGTAACAGCAATGTTAAATGCCAATTGGTTATTGGAAGTTCTACTGTAGTCCATTGCAACTTGCTTTCCGGATGCTGCAACAGATACTGTTAAACCATTTCCGGTTTTACTGTTCCAAAATTGTGATAAATTACTATGAACCCCATAGGTATCCAATGGTTTATTAAATAAATAAAACCACGCCAATCCACCATAACTTTGATATGCACCTTCCCAAGTGTCGATACTTTTAAAATTAAAAACAGGGAACGAAACCTGTTCTGCCAAAATTGATTTAGATAGATTTCTGCTGATTTCAAATTTTACATCATGGTCTAATACAATAAATTTCCATTTTTCATGAATCGCTTGTTCTTTATTTCCATAGTTTATGGATGAAACAGTGATTATGTTATTTTGGATTGAAACAATAGGACTGGATTTCATTGCTAAAGTTGAAAATTCATACTGCTTTGTTTTGATGGATGAGAAAATTCCGTTACTAGACTCAACTACTTCTGATCCATTCAACCATAAGGAAGTTATTGTTGCTTTTTTATCATAATTAAGCGTTAACTTGAATTTATCATTTCCAAATACAATTGTTTTAGCTACAACATTATTGTAGATAGACATCTTTTGGGAAAAACACAGTATGGAAAAACCAATAAAAATGGTTTGTAAGGATAATTTTAGGTACAATGATTTAACTTTTTGCATCATTAAATATAACCATAAATAAGATAGTAGTTAAAGCTGTAAATAATTTATATTTAAATTGTAAATCAGCGTGATTGTAATGTATAAAATACATAATCCCTATCCAATATGCTAGGTTTATACTTTTATAAATTTGCATATTTTCAAGCAATTATATCAAAAAATATTAGTAATTTTTTTAAATTGTACTTTAAAATGAAACATCGTATATTAATGAATATAAAATTTTATCTTATACTATTTCATTTAGCAAGTGTGGCTTATACAAATCATATAAGTAGTATACAAAAATTTGAATACTTAGGGTTGGGAGATACAACTGTTTCTATACTTTACAGCCAAGTTGTAGAGCAAAAAAGCAACAAAGAATTTCCGCTAGATAACTTACATGTTAAGGTGATCAATCAATCTACTTATAACTTAACATAAAATAGAGGTGATGTTACTATAGGCTTAGAGAATGGAAAGAATGTTGTTCGAAATACCAATGCTTATTTTTTCTGAAGATTAATTATATAATAGCCCACTTCTTCATCTGAAATGTTTTCTACAAAATCATAATACACATATTTGGGATAGCCATTGGTTGAATCATATAAAACTTCTTTTTTAAAGGGTTTCTTGGCATCACTTGTTTTGATGTACTCAAAAAGCTCATTAATGGTCATAATTTTCCCTTGCTTAGCTTCATCGTAAGGTAGATTATTGATGGTTGTTAAAACATTGTTTTTAACACCAACTAAATGTGGGCCAACTCTTTCAGAAGGACAATAACAATCAATACCCATAGTAAAATCATAATTATTCATCTGTTTACTATTCCATTTATTGAGGTTAGTTGTAAACTCATCATCTGCAATTGATTTAGAACAAGCGCATAATAACATCAATAAACATAATAATAAAAAATTGTGTGTTCGCATAATTAAAGGTGATTTTAAATGAATATTACAGCGTAAATTTAAGTTCATTATATCTTAT
>CANGCK010000042.1 GCA_947452295.1 Sphingobacteriia bacterium | reverse complement strand
GCAGCAGGATAGCCTCTTCTACGCATACCACTAATGGTGCTCATTCTTGGATCATCCCAACCATTTACCATATTTTCATTCACCAATTGCAATAATTTACGTTTACTCATAACTGTATAGGTCATGTTTAAACGAGCAAATTCGTATTGTTTGGAGGGGAATGTACCTAATTGATCGATACACCAATCGTATAGCGGACGATGTGGTACAAATTCTAATGTACAAATAGAATGGGTAATTTTTTCGATGGAGTCACTTTGTCCATGTGCAAAATCATACATTGGATAAACGCACCATTTATCACCGGTTCTATGGTGATGTGCATGTTTAATTCTATAAATAATAGGATCTCTCAATAACATATTGGGAGAAGCCATATCGATTTTTACTCTTAATACTTTTTCGCCATCGGCATATTTGCCGGATTTCATTGCTAAAAACAATTCCTTATTTTCTTCAATAGATCTATTGGAATAAGCGTTACGAACACCCGGTTGGGTTGGCGTTCCTTTTTGGGTGGCAATTTCATCACTGGAGCTATCATCTACATAAGCCACTCCTTTTTCAATTAAAAGCAATGCTAATTCGAACAATTGATCGAAATAATCGGAAGCAAATAATTCATCTGCCCATTGAAATCCGAGCCATTTCACATCATTTTTAATACTTTCTACGTATTCGGTGTCTTCCGTAACTGGATTGGTATCATCAAAACGCAAATTGGTTTTACCTCCGTATTTTTTTGCTAAGCCAAAATTCAGGCAAATGCTTTTTGCATGACCAATATGCAAATATCCATTGGGTTCTGGTGGGAACCTAGTGGTTATTGATGAATATTTACCGGCAGCTAAATCTGCTTCAATAATTTCTTCTATAAAATTAAGGCTCTTCTCTTCACTCATGCATCAGGTTTTAGGCATGCAAAGGTAAGGAATCATGAGAGGGAAAAATGAAAATCATCACTAATTCTCTACAACAATGGAGTTAAAGAAAACATTTGCGTCTTCTGGTTTTGAATTTTTAGCGGATGATAAATACATGAATTGATTAAGAATTCTACCTTCAAAAAACAAAAGCGTATATGCTTTTTTCCCTTTAAACTGAATATCGTCAGAATTAATTCCATCTAATTCAATATAAAAACTATTTCGCCCTTTAAAAACACGCGCCTGGTCTTTAGTGATGGTAACGCCTGATAATTGAGAAAAAATGGCCTCTTTTAGTTGCTCCCACAATTTAATGCCTTCGGCTTTAACAAAATCGGCAGTTAATCCAATGCTACCCAAATCAATACCCATTGCAGTATAGGTAGTTTGAGGGTCTTTATTTAAAATATAAAGTGTACCACCTGTTGGAAGCGGTTGCATTTCTGGTTGAGAAGGGAAAACGACTTTTACATGTTCAGACATCACCAAAACAACAGTATCATCATCCGGCTCAATATTTACAGTACTTGTATCTTTTACTTGCGCTGAAAGCAAATTAACCATTAACAATGCGGTAAGTAATACTGTTAACTTTTTCATAGGATTTTTATTTGTTAAATAGACCAAAGTAAATATTTAAATAATCGTACAAAATTATACAATAAGTATATAATATCTATGGATTAATGACATAAAATTATTATATACTTTTCATATTTTATGATTTACGATTTAAAGTTTTTCACAAATGTTATTGCGTTAATCATATCGGTATGCAACAACCTATCTGCTTCGTTAAAACTTACCTGTTGTCTAAAATCAGCCAATAAATTTTCTAATATTGGTGAAGTTTTTAATGGTCGTCTGAATTCTATTGCCTGAGCGGCACTTAATAATTCTATGCTAAGTATCTTTTCAACATTTTGAATAATTCTCCAACATTTAGTAGCAGCATTAGCGCCCATACTAACATGGTCTTCTTGATTATTGCTAGAAGAAATACTATCTACTGAGGCGGGGGTACATAATTGTTTGTTTTCACTTACAATACCTGCGGCAGTATATTGAGGAATCATAAACCCAGAATTCAACCCGGCGTTGGTCACCAAAAACAAGGGTAAATTTCTTTGTCCGGATATGAGTTGATAGGTTCTTCTTTCAGAAATATTACCTATTTCGCTCATAGCGATCGACAAATAATCGAGTGCAATAGCTAAAGGTTGGCCATGAAAATTACCACCACTAAGTATCAAATCTTCATCCGGAAAAATATTGGGATTATCGGTAACAGCGTTCACTTCGCACATAAAAACATTGAGTACATGGTTAAAAGCATCTTTGGATGCGCCATGCACTTGTGGGATGCACCTGAAAGAATATGGATCTTGAACCTGCCCTTTAGGTAAAGCCAATAACTCGCTATCAATCAAATACTTACGTATATTATTGGCCGTTTCAATTTGTCCTTTATGCGGACGAATTTGGTGAATTAATGGATTAAAAGGATCGTCCACACAATTAAATGCATCAAAGGAGAGTGCTGCTATCAGGTCCGCTAACTGCAGTAAATGTTCGGCTTTTTTCAGGCAATACATTCCGTATGCGCTCATAAATTGAGTACCATTAATAAGTGCTAACCCTTCTTTACTTTGTAAATGAATAGGTTGCCAATTCATTAATGTAAGCATTTCAGCCGATTGCATTTTCTGGTTATTCACATAGACTTCTCCTAAGCCTAACAAGGGGATAGTTAAATGGCTAAGAGGGGCTAAATCTCCGGAAGCACCTAATGAACCTTGCGTATAAATCACTGGGAGAATATTCTGATTATACATATCCAATAATCGAATAACGGTATCAATTTGTACTCCACTATGCCCATAGCTCAAAGATTTAATCTTTAGCATCAACATAAGACGCACAATATCATGCGGCACCTCATCTCCTAGTCCGCAAGCATGAGAAACCAATAGATTGTATTGTAACTGCTCAATTTGGGATTGATCTATTTTAACGTTTTGAAGATATCCAAAGCCTGTATTCACCCCATAGTATAATTTATTAGGATGATTTGTTTTTTCATTAAGGAAAGTGCGACAAGCATTTATTTTTTCGTGGGCATCAAAAGTGATTGAAATTAACTGGTTAAAATCTAATAGATCTTTTACTTGTTGAAAATGCAACCACTTGCTATCAAGGGGCAAATAATTATAACTCATTGAAGCAAACGTTTACTGCAAAGTAAGTTAAATAGAGATATTATAGATAAAAAATAAGGGTAGGTTTGCAAAAATGGTTTTTTTTCCTTTATTTTGCACCTCCTAAAAGGTTCGGTAGCTCAGCTGGATAGAGCAACTGCCTTCTAAGCAGTAGGTCATTGGTTCGAATCCAATCCGAATCACTAAAGAGTTTTACAATATAGTAAAGCTCTTTTTTTATTGATTAAAATGAATGGTAAAGATCATTTTCTGATTGATTGAGGATAGAAGTAGCGTTAATGATACCGCTTTTTTATACTGATATGCTGTAACTTAGTAATTGATCAATTCTTACACAAATGAAATCATTCATTATCAGTTTCTTATTCATTCTGCCATTTTCACTCTTTTCCCAATCCAGGTTAGAGTACCATTCAATGGATCAATATACTATAGTGGGACGATCATTTCCATTACAAACTACGTTTAAACGATTTCCTGACAGTTTAGAAAAGCTATTACGGAAACCAGTATGGGACTTAAGTAAGAACAGCGCAGGCTTAGCCATTGTTTTTGAAACCAATTCAACACAATTATCGGCCAAGTGGGCAACAACAGGTGGAGTTACATTTCAGCATGTTGCAGGTTCTCTGGTTAAAGGAATAGATTTATATGCTTTAGATAAGGAGCAATGGTATTATGCAGGAATTGGACGACCTGCTGAATCAAATAAACATGAATCGAACATTATAAAAGACTTAGACGGAAAAATGCGGCAATATTTGTTGTATCTCCCCTGTTATGATAATACCGATTCAATTATGATAGGTATTGATTCGGGGGCTATCATGCATACGTTTGATAAAAATACAGTTTTCAAAGGCAAACCAATTGTATTTTACGGAACCAGTATCATGCAGGGCGCTTCGGCAATGCGACCAGGTATGGCCCATGCAGCAATAATTGAGAGAAGAATGCATGTTGAAACCATTAACCTTGGATTTAGTGGAAATGGTCAACTTGATTCGATGTTGGCAGTAATAATGTCGTCGATAGACGCATCTTGTTATGTGATTGATTGTGGCCCTAATCTTACCCCTCAAATGGCACAAGAACGCACCATCCCATTTATTCAACAACTTAAAAAAAATAGACCATTGGTTCCTGTATTGTTAGTAGCAAATATTGAATATCCAACTGCAAGATTCAATGAAACAATCAACCATAAAATAAAAAAAATAAATTCCTATTTTTTAGACGCTTATAAAACATTGTTGAAACAAGGTTACAAAGAAATTTATTACCTCCCGTCAAAAGGATTAATTGGAGATGATGGTGAGGGCACTGTAGATGGCACTCATTTAACTGATCTTGGATTTTACAGATTGGCAAATGTGATTGAAAAAAAACTACGTGATATTATTCATTAAAATAAACATAAACAAAAATGCTATGATCAGATGAATTAATAAAAATTAACATCTAATCATAGCATTGATAGTAAATTAATAAAAGCTACCCGTTACTTTTTTACTGTGAACATTTTGTCCTTGGGATTACCCCCAGATTTCATGTAAGCAAGCAAATCTTTTAGTTCTTCAGCATTAAGTCCATTGATTAAACCAGGCAACATAGGTGAAATTTCAGAAACCCTTGTTCTTGACACTTCTTTTTTAAGTACTTCTCTAGTGAGTTGCATAGCGAAAGGATTTTGTGCAATGACATATTTTTCATTGTCCTGACTAATTAATTTCCCCATAATAGATCCACCTTTTTTAAGATAAAAAACGGTAGAACCGAATTGATCGGAAATTGTTTTATTGGGATCGATAATAGCTGTAAGCATATCCTTATATGAAAATCTTGAACCTATCTGAGTTAAGTCGGGACCAGCAACTCCCCCCTCACCGCGCATTCCATGGCAAGAGGAACAAAGAACTGCATTAAACATTGCTTTGCCATTTTCAAAATCTCTATTACTCAATCCATCCTTTAATAGCGCCAATGCGGTATCAATTTCCCAATTTCGGCCTGGCCCTTTAGGTTGTACCATATTGTCTTTTAACCCCATTTGAGCACGATTCACTATAGAATCACCAGAAATTGTATTAAAATATTCATACCTATTCGGTTGTACATTTTTAAGTGCGTCTTTTCTTATTAAGTTTAAAAAACCAATAAAACTATAACCACCTTTAAATCCAAAAGCTTTGTAAAACCATTTGAAATAAGTTTCTTGCAGTTCATTGGTCCAACCGGATTTAGCATGGCTTAATACAGTTGCATAATAGGTTTGTTGTTGTGGGGGTACATTGGCCAACATTTTCGCAATATCCAATCCATATTGAGGGTTTCTAAGAATTAGATCAGCCGATTGTGTAAATGTTTTTTGATCATTCGGGTCATCTTTTGCAACTGCCAATAATCGCATGGTTTTTTGTACTACATCAGGCGCATCAAGTGTTACCAATATTTTACTTAATGATCTATTTAAGTTATTGGTAGCTGCTGGATAAAATTGATTAAGATGATTTACCAATTCATCTTTTACTTTTCTTTCTGGCAAGCCCAATCGGATTAATATTAATTCAACGGCTCTTAAGAGGTCTAGCTTTTGTGATTCACTTAATTGGTTAAAATCTACAGCAATTAATAGATTAAGTAAAGCATCTTTTTGGTCTTTTTCCCCCATCCTAGCAAGTGCAATAGCAGCTTGTATTAAACGTACGGGATCTTTTTCAGTAATTATTTTATTTTTCCAGGTTGCAGCTGGTTGATGTTCCATAGCCACTCTTGCAGCATAACGAATAAATCGATCATCATTATTTAATTGCGGCCAAGCGATATCGATAGCAGCAGGGTTAGGCGATCCATGAAAAGATGCTAATTTTTTTCGAAGTAATTGAGGTGCCGAAAGTGTAGGTGTAGCAATTTTTTCGGTAAAGGAGTTATTATCGCCATAATAAACCCTGTAAAGATCGGATTCAATTCTTCTCCCACCTGTTAAAAAGTATAAAGCACCATCTGGTCCAATTTGTCCATCGGTTAATGGCAATGGTGAACCAGAAATAAACTCTTCGGCAGTAGCGGTGTAATGAGCGCCCTCAGGTTTGGGCTGTATTGCATACATAATACCAAAACTCCAATCAAAAGCAAAAATGGAATGTTTGTATTTATCTGGAAAATGTGCATTTAATCCATTGAAAACGCTGGTGGGAGAACCTTGGCCAATGTTTAATAGTGGAGGAAGGTTATCGGCATTGGTGGGCGACCATTTATCGGTACCAGGTCTCCATCCAAACTCTCCACCACTTGGAACTTGACAAATTCTGATAGGCCGATACCATGGAGTACCAAAATCCCATTCCATATCAGAATCAAAAGTAAAAATATCACCATATTCATTAAATGCAAGATCAAAAGGATTTCTGAATCCAGCACTAACAAGATTGAATTTAGAACCATCAGGATTTAACTGAGCAATCCAACCACCATGCGTTTGCACTGTATTATCATGTCCATTAGGATCTCTAACCAACGGCAATAGGTTATCTATTTCACCTATATGAAGAGGTGCATAATTATCCATTTCGGGAATCTTAGTAAAGTTGCCAGCAATTACATAAATGGAATTACCGTCTGGTGAAAGTACAATACTATGTGGGCCATGTTCACCATCACCCTCCAATCTTTTAAGTAAGGTTATTTTATCGTATTGATCATCATTATCGGTGTCTTGCATTCGATAAATACCACTTCTACGAGAATTGGCTAAATCACCCTCATCATTTACTACAACATACAAGCTATTAAATGCATAAAGCAACCCTTGGGAATATCCAATCCGCCTACTAGCTATTGAGGTATCGCCTGGAATAAGTAAAGAAATCTGTTCTACTTTTACTTTTTCTTTAGAAGTATCAGCACCTATTTTTGGAATAGTAAGTCGATACAAATTACCATATTGGTCAGAAGCAATCATGCGACCTTTATTGTCGAATGTCATAGCTACCCAAGAACCTTGATCATTTAAACCTGGGCTGTATAAATGCTCAGCTTTAAATCCTTTTGGTAATTTTAACGCTGCTAACTTGGGGTCTTTTGAAACTTCCTCCGGACTATTACAAGCTACAAAAAGATGTAACAACAAAAACCATGTCATTACATTAAGTAAACAATTTTTATTATGCATTGGGTTATAATTGTATCTACAAAATAGACAAAATTTTATAAAAAATTGCTGAAATTAAATTATATGCTACTTTAATTTAAAACAAACAGTGTTTTATAAATTAATTGCTTAATGCATAAAACTTTTATAACTTGAAACTGATTTTAATTAATTAATTAATTCATAATCAATTAAATCCTATTATTATTTTATATTTTTTTAAATTCAATATGATCCAAAAATTCAATCGAATTAATATTACGAATTTATCATTGGTATTGATACTACTTAGTATAACGATGTCTTGTAAAAGTGCGAGTAACCATTCTCCATTGAATATTGATACCACTCATTTTAAACAGATTTTTGATGGCAGAACTTTTAATGGATGGGATGCAGACAAAAATGTTTGGCGAATTGAAAATGGTTGTTTTGTTGGCGAAGTAACCGCTACAAAACAAATAAAAACGAATTCATTTTTAATATGGAAAGAAGCAAAACCTTCTGATTTTGAATTTTACGCAGAATATAAAATCTCTAATGGGGGGAATAGTGGTATTAACTACCGAAGTGAGGAAGTAAATGGCATTCCATTTGCGGTAAAAGGTTATCAAGCAGATATAGATGGAGCAAACATATATACAGGTCAAAACTATGAAGAAAGAGGCAGAGGATTTTTAGCCATGCGTGGTCAAAAAACGATTTTAGAAAAGGAGAAACAGCCACTAACTTTAGCAACAATTGGAGCGTCGCTCGAATTAAAAAAGCATATCAAGGAAAATGATTGGAATACTATTTATTTGGTTGTTAAAGGCAATCACATGAAACATTACATAAATGGTTATTTAATGAGTGAAACTATTGACAATGATACAATCAATCAAAAATTTGCTGGTTTACTTTGTTTACAATTACATGTAAGTACAGAAATGAAAGTTGAATTCAGGAATTTGAAAATCAACACTAAATAAGGGATTCGTAATTATTCAATAGTAAAACAAAGAGAATAACTATCGAAGAATTGTGATAGAACCAGTATACATTCCTTTACCCGACATTGTATTAATGATATAATAATATGTTGCCAATGGCAATGGTTTTCCTTGGTAAGTTCCATCCCATGGTGTATTATATCCTGTGCTACTAAATACTATTTTGCCTGTTCTATCAAAAATATTTACGGTTGCGCCGTCGTAATTATTAAGGCCCGGAATAAGCCAGGTATCATGAATGCCGTCAGCATTTGGACTAAATGCATTGGGTATTATCAATGGCTTAAGTATTATCGTCTTAACTAAAGATGTTGAAACACAATTGTCGGCACTAATCACTTTTAATTGAAGTAGCTGATCTTGAACACCTTTATAGATTGGTTGTTTGATTACCGCATTGCTTAAAAACGAAGCAGGCGACCATTCATAGGACAAAATATTTCCAGCAATTAAAGGTTTCAATTGCATAGTGTCATTTTCAAATATTTTCAATACTGGGTTAATAGAAATGTAAGGCGCTTGCGCTAGTGTTACTGTTAATGAATCTGTATCTGCAGAACAGTTATTATTGGAAGTACTAGTTAAATAAAATTGTAGTTGATTATTTTCAAAATCTTTTTCATTAAGTACATATTCATTTGATAAGTTATTTCGATTGAAATTAAAATATCCTTTTCCATTGGTTGTCCAATATCCTATGCTATTCCCACCTATAATGTTTCCTGTTAATTTAATGGTTGATTCATTTGAACATATTGTTTGATTTGAACCTGCATCACTAATAGCAGGCACTACAATTTTTACAGCAGAATAAACAGTGTCTGATTTACAATTATTAACTGTTAAATTCAAAGAATAATTGCCTGAATCTACACCATTAAGTACCTTGAATTTTGGTTGTTCTTCATTCGATTTAAATTGATTAGGGCCAGACCAAGAATATATCGCACCATTTATATGATTAGCAAAAAATCGAAGTGTATCATTCAAGCAAATTGGACTATTATTTAAAATAGATGGATTTTCAGGTTTTGGAAAAACAGTTAGAGACATGGTGCTAACAGGACTAATACAACCATTTAACAGAATTGTGGCTTGGTATAAACCCGAGTTTAATACATTTAAATGCGCCAATAAATAGTTTGCAGAATCAGTTGAAAAATCTAATGGACCACTCCAAAAATAGGAAGCATTTGTTACTGGTTGAATATGTAATGATACAGTACTTGTTTCACAAAGTATAGTATCATTATTGATGATGGGTATTGGGGGGCTAGGTTTTATTATTATAGAAGCTTTGGAACGAATGAAATTTGTACAACCATTTAATTCGGATTGAACATAAAAGGAAGTATCATCATATAATGAATTGGTTTCAAAAATATTATTCACAACAATTAAATTACCTCCAATTGAATCCTTGAACCACAGATTATTTCCATTTGACGTTGCAACTAATGTAGCTGTTTTTCCTGAGCAAATACTGTCATTAAAAACAATTGGCGTTGAGGGAACGGTATTCACTTTCACTTCAACTATTTTACGCTGTGGGATAGTGCAGCCATTTAAAACAGCATGTACATAGAAAAAGCTATCGTTATTTAGTTTAGTTGATTGATATGTATCTCCTACCCCAATTAAACTGCCCCCTACTTGTTTATTGTACCAATAAATATTTCCATTCGATTGAGCTTTTAATAACGCAACTTCCCCTTCACAAATTGTATCATTAATAATAGTAGCAATAGTTGGTAAGGGATTAACGATAATAGTTGATTTTGTTCTTGTTGCACTAATACACCCATTTAACGTTGATTGAACATAAAATGATGTATCATGATTTAACCCAATTGGAGAAAATGTATCATTAGCAGAAATTACATTCCCTTCTGAAGATGAAGAAAACCATTCAATGGTATAAGATGAAATTGCTGAAATGAAGGGTATATTTCCTTCGCAAATTGTATCATTGGTAACAATTGGAGCTGATGGCAATTGTTTCACTTTTACAGATGATGGTGACCTGACATTATTGGTACATCCATTTAAAAAAGATTGAACATAAAAAATGCTGTCTTGAAATAGCTCGTTGGTATGGAGGGTATTTCCCTCATAAATAATATTACCCCCAACATTTGAATCAAACCAACTATTATTCCCAGAAGAAGCAGCAATTAATGCGGACTTATTACCAGCGCAAATAGTATCTGTTGTAACTATTGGTGTAGTTGGAATTTTATTGACCTTTATATTAGCCAAAGCGTTGTTGGCACTTTTACAACCTTTAAGTATTGCTTGAACAAATAATGAAGAATCCTGCATTAAATGATGAACTACAAAACTATCCCCGTAATTAATAATCGTACCATTTACAGGAGCGTCATACCATAGTATGTCGCCATTTGAAAAGGCTGAAATCTTAGCTGTTTCCCCTTCGCAAATCGTATCATTGATTATCACAGGAGTTAATGGAAGTTCATTAACCTTTATATTCGCCTTAGTTCTTATTAAACTGTTACATCCATTTAAAAAAGATTGAACATAAAAAGTAGTATCACTAATTAAGTTATCTGTAGTAAATTCATTTCCGTTGAAAATAATAT
The DNA here is from genome assembly GCA_947452295.1 of Sphingobacteriia bacterium. Classification (GTDB taxonomy): domain Bacteria; phylum Bacteroidota; class Bacteroidia; order Chitinophagales; family Chitinophagaceae; genus Sediminibacterium. Next base: position 18,492 of record CANGCK010000042.1, on the reverse strand, counting down.
TACCTCCTGTTAACGCATCAAACCATACATTATTACCAGAAGAATTTGCCCTTAATGTAGTAGAGTGATCATAGCATATTGTATCACTATTTACATAAGGTGGAGCAGGGATTTCATTGACTTTTACAAAAGTTGCTGTTCTATTAGAGTCTGTACATCCATTTAAAAAAGACTGTACATATAAAATTGTATCATAAATAAAATTGACATTAATCAATGTATCTCCCACAAAAAAAGGATTACCGCCACTTAATGTATTATACCAATAATTGGTTCCATTAGAAGAAGCAGTTAACAGGGTAACATCTCCCTTACAAACAGTATCATTGGTTACAATTGGAGAATGGGGAATAGTATTTACATAGATATGAGCTTGTATAAACGCACTATTACACCCATTCAAAACAGATCTAGTATAGAAAATAGTATCGGAATAAATATTATTTTTAAGCAAAGAGTCGCCAATGAAAATAATATTTCCGTTTACTGATTGATTAAACCATTGTATTGTTCCATTTGAAAGTGCAGATAGCGTTGCATCTTGTCCTTGACATACGGTATCATTGAATACAATCGGAGTTGTTGGCATATTGTTTACCTTAACTAATACCGGTGATCGCACTGGATTAGCACAACCATTTAAAATTGCTTGCGCGTAATAAACTGTATCTTCACTTAAATCAGTTGCTGTAAAGTTGTTACTTGTACCCAGCAAGTTACCATTTACCAATTCTGTATACCAATGAATTGATCCATTTGAATTAGCTGAAATATTGGCAATTTCTCCAACACAAATTGTATCATTTACAACAAGAGGAATTGATGGGATAGGATTTACTTTTACATGAGCAATTGATCGAACACCATTAGAACAGCCGTTAAAAAAAGCTTGCGCATAAAAAAATGTATCCACTAATAAATTGTTGATCAAAAAATGACTACCAGATGTTAATAAATTCCCATCAGTTGGTGCATCATACCAATTTAACATCCCAGTAGATGATCCAATTAACTGAGCTGTTTCACCAATACAAATTGTATCACTAGTAATCTGAGCAATAATCGGATTGTTTTTAACACTCGCAAATACTCTTATTCGATTATAGCTTTCACAACCGTTCAATGATAGTTTAACAAAAAAAGAAGTATCTTTTGTGAGCGCACTTGTAAGAACAGTATCTCCAGAATATACCATATTCCCATTTGTAGGGGCATCATACCATTCATTCAAACCTGTTGAATGAACCACTAATCTAGCTTTTTCTCCTTCACAAACAAGATCATTTTTTACATCAATTAATACTGGAATTGGATTAACTTTAACGTAAGCAACCACCCTATTGGATGCGGGGCAACCCTGAACCATAGATTGTACAAAAAACATCGTATCATGGCTTAATCCCTCAATAATAAAAGTGTTACCCGATTTAATTAAATGTCCTCCAATAGTTGCATCGTACCATTCGATTATGCCAGAAGAATTAGCCGATAAAGCTGCCGATTCACCTAAACATACTGTATCACTTGTTATTGTGGGTATTTCAGGCAGTTCATTAATGCTAATTTGTTTTAACTGAGTTGCTGAACAACCAGTATTAGTTTTAACTGTAAGTTGAATCTTTTTAATACCAATGTTAGCAAATTGATTAAAAACCGTATCAAGAGTCAACAATGTATCAATGGTAGACTTGTCGTCTATTTTCCAAATGCGTTCATGTAAATAATTAAAACTAGTGTCAGCTAGTAAATAGGAAGAATCAAAAAAACGAATCATCGAATTGTTACAAGCTACAGCAGGTGCAATTATATTGACTATGGGATGATTAGAAACACTTAACACCTGTGTACTTGTTGCAATACATCCATTATCGGTTATAGCAGTTAACTTAAAATGATTTAAAAATTTAGTGATTTTTATTGAAGCGTTTTGGGAGTAGGCGAATTCTTCATTATCAACATTCCATATCCATTTATAAAAAGGCGAACCTATACCGACAGATTGATCTACCAAGTTAACAATAGAGTCAATACATCCAGAAGATTGAATTGTAAAATGAGCAATAGGTGCTTCTTTCACATAAATATTACTGATGAATTCTTGTTGATTATTATTACTGCATCCATCGGACTGAGGTGTAGCAGAAGACACCACTAACTTTACCGGGAAGACACCTACACTATCTAACTTATAAGAAATGGGGATTTGATAAATATAAAATGTTTTTCCATTTGATGTATAAATAGAATCATAGGAATGTGGTGTATATGAAAAGGGGTTATTGCCCTGTAATTTATTATTTGAATCAATTGAAAGTTCAAAATTATTTGCGATATAAGGAACTGCAACATTTATTTTAAAAGGACTACCCACGCATGTTTCAGTATACACAACGCCAGATTTTGCTGAATCATTGCGAATAAATATTGAAGGTTCTAAATCAATAATATTTGTTCCAGCATTATAGCCATAACTTTCAGCATCTCCAAAACCATATGCGATAGCATTAAAACCACTATCTGAATATAAATTATGAGATACGCCAGAATATACTGGAATCATGGCATAAGAATAATTATTATCGCCAGGATGAGATTCAAAAGTACTAGATGAAATAGGCACTCCATCTAATTTAAAACTAGCAACCCCTTCTTTTCTAATAATAATATTAATAAAGCTTAAAATTATTTCAAATCTATCGGCTGAATATAATGTAATATTATTAATGGTTTGTTCAAGTGGACTTAAATAAATCATTTCTGGATCACCGCCAATATAACCTCCATAATTCCAATATTCCCAACTTGCATTTGGGTTTCCATCCTCACCAAAAGTGGTGCAATATTGTGCTACAAGTATTGGTTTATCCGCTTCAATTAAATTGGGGCGTGGCAAGTTTGCGCCCAATTGATTACCATTTTTAAATTGATAATAAAATCCATTAATTAAACTAGATGTAGGTATTGCAACACCATTTACTTTTACAATTGTAGTTGAATCTTTAACACATACCCTAAAATAATTGTTAGGTTGCGTGAGTGTTGGGGCAGTAAGGTAACGAGTACCCCATGCTTTAGCAGGAAAAGCTTGTGCAAAAAAATTATCAGCATTACCATAAACATGAGAACCAATATACATTTTACCTGAACCAGAAAAAACAGCAATCGGCTTACAAGTTCCATTACTATTACTAATAGAACGAATTCTTGAGCCAGTTAAATCTGAACCATGCCAACCAATTGAAAGCGATCCTAGTTCAGTGGTTCCCATAACATTGTATATCTCGCCTTTGTTTAAATTAACTACAACAGGTACGCCTACAGGAAAATTATTTAAATTTTCTGCACTTGGTGTTATTTCAATAGAAGTACTATCCTCTGTAGCGACAACAAAGAAATAGGAATTTGAATTTTCTTCATTTGATTTTTGTGTGTAATTCACCGAATAGTAGTCTTTTCCCAATGTATTGGTAGGGAATAATAATGTAGCCCCTGAAATATTTTGGTCGTATATATGTGCATATGCTACTACAGGATTATCGCTGGTAATATGAATCCCTTTATTAAATTTACCGGGTCCTGTAATTCTTGCATCTAGTAATAAATTTTTAGGAACCGTATCACTAACAGTCACATTATTTGCAGTTACCTGATAACTGCGTGAATAACCAATACCGGGTATGTCTATTTTAACCGTTGCATTTTGGTCTGATGTTAAATAAATAATCATGTCTTGCGTATTTCCAGAACCATAGGGCATACTAACATGATATCCATAACCCAACCAAAAATCTTTCCCTTTATTAGAAAAATTTTGCGCATGAAGATTATTAATCGAAAAAACAATTAAGCAGAAAAATAGTAGACACTTGGTCTTCATCTTTGGTATTGGTTAATCGGATATTATATTGCAAATTTAATTTATAAAATGGTAAAAAATGTAGATTATTTGTTAATGAATTAAAAAGAGTCTTGATTTTTCAAACTCTTTCTAATTCATTAGCATAATAATCTTACCAAGATTTTGTTGTGGTAGCAATTACTTGGAATCCAATTGCGTATGGATGAGCATTAGTAGAACTTCCTCCACAAGTATTATTGCCATAGTAACAACCAATAGTATTAGTTGGATAACAAGTTGATAACCCTGCGCCCAAATGACCAACATAAGTTAATGAACCAGAATTAGTAGTAGGTCTTTTTACGGTAAAATATCTAGTAGTATATGCAGCCCATGCTACAGAAGGGCTTGCACCAGTCAAACATGTTACTGCACCACTTGAAGAAGCTGCAGCCGTAACCGCTGTTAAGCTTGCGGTTGTTGCCGTATACACTTGCAGTGCAGCAGCTACTACATAAGAATTCGCTTGTAATGCATTTACTATTCCAGTAGAAATATTATTAGTTCCACCTGTTGTTCCAAATGCGGTCATTGTAGTATTCATATTTCCTACATAACCTTTAAGCGCTGCGCCTGTTAAGAAAGTTTGAAGCTTTGTATACTCTGTTAAAGTGATAGGCACCAAAGTATTAATAGCTGCAGCGTCATAAGCCGTGCAGCTGGCACAACCTGCAGAAGAGAGAGCGCCTCTTATAGCGTCACCACCTTCATCAATACCAATGGTATTGGTATACGTATTTCCATTTAATACCCAAGGGGCTGTAACACAACCAAAATTAATGGTGCTTACGCTTGATACACGTTTGGCATTCCAGATGGTTTTCACCCCTGCTTTTTTAGTTATAAGCGTTACACTAATATTACCACTTGCTGCAAAAGTACCTGCACTGTAGGAATAACCAAATGTCCAATCACTTGCACCATCTTCACAATATTGAGATGGTATCGAAACAAAAGGGCTGTTATAAGCAGTATATGAACCCACTCCACCTGTATAAGGCATTTGTATTACCGTATTGGTATCTAATTTGCCTTGACTGACAACATTGGGTGACGAAACCAAATCATTAACTGAGAATACAAAAGCTGTAGGACTACTAGAGAAGGTCGCATCACCATTGGTTATATTTTTAGTTTTTACACAACTTAAATTACCTAAAGTCCAGGTTCCTGTTATCACTCCCGTTGAGCTAGGCGTTCCAGTTAGGTTATATGTAATAACCTGACTTGCCCCAATGGCTAAATTAAAAGTACTTGTAGGTTGTTTCACAGAAGATACCACAGCTGCTGTAGAATAAGTGCCATTATTAGATAACACTAAATTTCCAACAGTTGGTGCGATAATACCAGAGATTGCAACTCCGGAAATATTCGTAACTGTAATAGAGAAAGTGTCTGTTGAATTGAATGCAGTCCCATTGATATATGGGCCATAAAAACCATTGCTAATTGCTGAGCAATTTACAGAAAGCACAGAACTTAATGCTGAAATAGTGGCAGTATTGGTGCAATTGAGGGTTATTTTTTTCCATTTAGCTGTTAAAGTACCTATAGTTGTTGGGGAACCTGTTAAAGGATAGTATACATACTGATTTGCGCCGGAGTTAAGTGTAACAGTTGTTACTGCAGTACCTCCTGCAGTTAAAGCAGGTGCGCCTACGGTAATCCCCCCATTAGCTCCACTTAATACTAAATCGGCAGATGAAACGGCAATATCAACAGTTGAAAAAGTATTATTCGACAAAGTAATTCGATAGTACACATTGGCAATATTTATTCCCTGAACAAGGGATCCCTGAAATCCAGTAGCACAGTTTACTGTAACTGCTGGTAAACTATTATTGTCTTTTATGCATCCCCAAGAAGTAGAATAAGTACTAATACAACCGTTGCCATTATTACAATTCGTACAATATACCACCATTCCTTTAATTGGATTCGCAATAGAATCACGTTGATTAGCAGTGAGTCGTTGTGGATAAAATGCTTTGGTGGTTGAAGTTAAATCTAGAATAGCAGAAGAATTGGGGGTACTAGTACCTATAGCTACACTACCTGGTCTATAAATACCACTGGTTTTATTGCTCCCAGCATCAGTAGTTGTAAGTGCTGAATACCATTCGGTGCTAGATGCAGCTGTATAAGATTTATAAATACCACCGGAAGCAGCGCTATAAATCCATTGTGTACCATCCGCTTGATTAATATATATGACAGCACTATCCGTTTTAGAATAGTTGTCTTCAAATGTACCTAATTGAAAGCTGGCTGCAGCAACAGGCGAAACCAAACCGGAAGCCAAATCATTTACGCTAATCACCGGATCTGCTTTAGCCGCTAATACTACATCTCCATTCGCATTTACGGCTAAATATTTTTCATTGACAGATGAAGCACTAAAAGCAAATGATGAATTTAATAAATTAGTAAATCTTAATCCTGAGTTACCAGCAGTACCATGTGTAATTTCAAGTTTATTTCCGGGTGATGTATTTCCTATACCCACATTTCCATTTGCAATTATATTTATTCTTCTATTGCCATCACCATCTGCTATAATAATATTATTAGCCATAGAACTAGACAACCCAGCAACATTTGCGCCAATAATTGTATTTGAACCTCCACTAGTAATTCCTCCACCGGTAGCTTGTCCGATGGCTAAATTGTTATTTGCAGTCGTTTGATTGGAAAGTGTACTATTGCCAATAACTGTATTATTTGAACCTGTAGTATTTGCAGATAAACTAAAAGCACCAATTGCATTATTTGAACTACCTGTGGACGAGTCTAATGCAGCATACCCTACCGCAATATTATCGTTACCAACCAAATTTTTGTATAAAGCAGCATAGCCTACCGATGTATTTCTAATACCTGATGTATTGTTGTACAATGAGCGCCAACCTAAAGCTGTATTAATACTCCCAGAAGTATTATTGAATAATGATTGAAATCCTGCAGCAGTATTATCTCCACCTGTTGTAGTATTGTACAATGATTGAAATCCTATACCGCTGTTGTTTGAAGCGCTTAAATTATTGTATAAAACCTTATAGCCAACAGCTACATTTGCTGCACCGGTGGTATTGTTGAATAATACACTATCTCCAAGTGCTGTATTACTGATTAATTGTCCGCCACCTAATCCGATTGTTAACGTGTTTAAACTTGCATCTGCACCTGCTACCGAAAACTTGGCCAATTGCGTGTTAGCGGTTGAACCTGATGTTGCCGCAGCAACTGTAGCTGCGTTATTGGTATTAAGTGAAATATTTCCAGTAGTATTATTCATATAAATACCATAAGGAAGGCTACTACTAAATAAATTAAAATCAAGTGATTTAATATCTAAATTCACCAAACTATTATAATAGCCAAATCTAAGAAACTTACTACTATCTAAATTATTACCAAAATCAATTACGGGCCCTGTGTTGATTAACCCATTAATCGTAATCAAAGTATCTGCAAAACCCGAACGTAAAAATCCAGATTTAGTAATTATAGAACCCGCTCTATCAATGGCCATCATTTTATTGTTTAAAGCTGCAGTAGAAGTTCCAGCAATAAAAAATGGGGAGGCTGTTATACTGTCTTTTTTACGCGCATATGGCAATAACATGGCAGCAGTATCACTAACTTTTACTCTGCCATTTAGCAAAATAGCAGTATCTCTAAGTGTACCTCTATAATCCACTAACTTTATTTGTGCAGTGGCTGTAAACCCACACAGTAAAAGCATTGCTCCTATTACGTAATTAATTTTCAACATGCGCATTTCAATTAATTAATTTGAAAATTGCCTTAAGCAAATAACAAATTATCTTTTCTTAATTTATCTATTATCAATTATTCATTATCAATTTTCAATTATAAATTAATCATTACATTCTACCATGATTTTGTTGTTGTTGCTATTACCTGTAATCCTAAAGTATAACCACTTCCAGAATTAACTGATGAACCTCCACAACTTGTAACACCCCAATAATGACTACCCCCTGAAATGTAAGTGAATCCTAAACTGGTACCTGTAAATAACATACCTGATAATGTATTAGAAGAACAATGGGTAGTTGGTCTCTTTACGGTAAAATATTTAGTAACATTATTGGTAAAAGATAAAGTGGGTGATGAACCAGTTATACAAGAAACAGCGCCACTCGAAGATGCTGCAGCTGTAATTTGTATAGCAGATGAACCACTTTGATATGGTTGAAATGCGGCTGCAACAATATAAGAGTTGTTTTGCATTGCATTCACAGAACCTGCTGTTACAGTATTGGTAAAACCACCACTTCCACCATAACTAGATAAAGTGGTATTCATATTTCCTATATAACCTTTAAGCGCTGCGCCTGTTAAGAATGTTTGAAGTTTTGTATACTCTGCTAAAGTGATTGGCACTAGTGTATTACTAGCAGCAGCATCATAAGCCGAGCAGCTGGCACATCCGGCAGAGGAAAGAGCTCCTCTAATAGCGTCACCACCTTCATCAATACCAAGGGTATTAGTATAGGTATTTCCATTTAATACCCAAGGAGCTGTAACACAACCAAAATTAATGGTACTTACATTAGTAACACGTTTAGCATTCCATGCTGTAACTACTCCATTTTTCTTTGTAATTAACTTAACAGTAATATTTCCACTTGTTGCAAATGTGCCCCCAGCATAACTGTATCCAAAAGTCCAATCACTTGCACCATCTTCACAATATTGAGTAGGAATCGAAACAAATGGACTATTGTAAGCAATATAAGTTCCCGAACCACTAGAGTATGGCATTTGAATGGTTGTGGCAGTATCTAATTTACCTTGAACATTTATATTTGGTGTAGAAGTAACATCATTTACCGAGAACACAAATGCAGTAGGACTAGATGCAAAAACAGCATCACCTAATGTAATGTTTTTAATTTTCACACAGGTTAAATCATCATATGTCCAGGTAGCAGTTAAAGTACCTGTTGAAGTAGGTGTACCACTGAGTGTATAGGTTATAATTTGAGTTGCTCCTGCAGCTAAAGTGAATGCAGCACTCGGACTAACTGATGCTACGGAAATTGTTCCTGTAGCTGTTTTTGTTAATACTAAATTTCCAACAGCAGGTGCAGGAATATTTGTTAGTGAAGAGGAAGTTGTATTGGTAACAGCTATTGTAAAAGTATTAGAGGCGGTAAAAGCAATATTGCTTACATATATACCATTAACACTTGCTGTGGTAGCGCAACTAGTCGACAAAACAGAACTTAGCCTTCCTACTGTTTTTAGATTATTACATGCAAGTGATCCATTGGTCCATACTCCATTTAAATTTCCGCCACTAGTTGGTGTGCCCGATAAATTATAAAAAATAGTTTGATTAGCCCCGGAGGCAAGTGTTACAGAAGTAACAGCAGTTCCACCTAATGTGGTACTAACAGAACTTACAGATAAACCGGCATTGGCTCCACTCATTACTAAATTAGAATTTGCCAATGGTACAGTTGCAGTTGTAAAAGTATTATTTACAAGTGTAACTTGATACGATGCACTACTAACAGCAAAACCTTTTGTAATAGTTCCCTGAAAACCCAAAGTACAACCAGCAGTAACAATAGGAGCATTATTTGTAGTAACCAAACAATTCCAACCTGCAGGGCTACTAGTGCCAGAATAAACACTAATACAGCCAGTGGTATCTAAACAGTTGGTGCAATATACCATCATACCCGATGCTGGTGAAACAATTGAATCTCTTTGTACTTTTGTCATACGTGGCACCAACATCCCTTTACTGGTAGAAGTAAGGTCTAATAATGTACTTGCATTGGGAGAATTATTTGATCCAATACCTACCGTACCTGTTCTATAAATTGAACCTGTTTTATTACTGGCAGCATCGGTAGTACTACCTGCCAAATAAAATTCAGTTTTCGGTGGCGCTGCATACGATTTGTAAATACCACCAGAGGCGGCACTATAAATCCAGTTAGTACCATCAGTTTGATTAACATATACAAGGGTACTATCGGTTGAAGATGCCCCCCCCTCAAAAACACCAGCTTGAAAAGTTGCAGCAGCTATAGGCGACACCAATCCTGCGGCCAACCCTGTTACACTAATAATAGGATCCTCAACTTTTGCGAGAATTACATTTCCTACTGAGTCTAATGATAAATATTTTTGATTGATTGAGGTTGCGCTAACTGCATTACTTGTATTGTTTAAATTGGTAAATCTCAATCCAGCATTTCCTGCAGTACCATGAGTAATTTCTAATTGTCCTTTGGGCGATGTATTGCCCATTCCTACCCTACCCAACGAATCGATATATATTCGTTTATTTCCATCACCATCGGCTAAGATGATGGTATTTTTTAGATTACTATTTAAGCCATTGATATTGGCACCAATTATTGTGTTGGAACTACCAGTTAAGATACCATTCGCTGTATTATTTCCCAATGCTGTATTTAAACTTCCGCTGGTTAAATTATACAATGCGCTACTTCCAATAGCAACATTACTTTTACCGGTAGTATTACCCATCAATGCGAAATTACCAGCAGCCGTATTAAAACTTTCAACAGTAGAATCTGCAGTAAAATATCCTATAGCCGAATTTTCGTTGGCCAAATTATTTTTAAGCAAAGCACTGTTACCAATGGCCGTGTTTTTAATACCCGTTGTATTTTCATTTAGGCTACTCCACGAAAAAGCAGTATTGTAACTACCAGTGGTATTATTTGACAACGTCTTAAACCCAACTCCTACATTATTCGTACCAATCGTATTTTTATTGAGTGCTTGAAAACCGATACCAGTATGGTTACCACCGGATGTATTACTATATAATGTTTTATATCCTACAGCTGTATTAGCAACCCCATCAATATTATTAAACAAAGCACTGTCACCCAATGTGGTATTGTTTGCAATTTGTCCACCACCCAAACCAATGGTAAGATTGTTGATATGAGCATCTCCCCCAATAACAGTAAATTTAGCAGCGGTTGTTCCAACAGATGAAACAGTTACTGCCGAATTACTATTTATAGAAATATTTCCGGAAGTACCATTCATAAAAAGTCCATTTGTTTGTAATGAACTGATTATTTTAAAATGATTCATTTTTACATCTAGATTATTAATACTGTTGAAATAACCCAATCGCAAATATTTCTTGCTATCAGTTGCATCACCAAAATCAATAACCGGACCTACAGTATTCACCCCATCCATTGTAATCATGTTAGCGGTAGAACCAGAACGAAAAAATCCAAGTTTAGTAGCAATTGACCCAACTCTATCTATAGCATTAATTTTATCTGTACCAGCATCCATTATCGTACCGGCAATAAAAAAAGGGGAAGCAAAAATGGTATCTACTTTACGTTGATATTGAAATAGCATCGCAGCAGTATCAGTATAATTTAACCTTGTTCCCATAAAATTGGCGGTATCTATGTAATTTCCTCTAGCGCCAATAAATTTAAATTGGGCAGACACCTTTAAACTTGAAATAGAAAACAATAAAATTATATACCATTTACATTTAACCATATTCTTACAAAGTGTATAATATTTAACAATTTACATTACCAGCTTTTTTTTAAATTTAATTATCAGATATTACCTACCATTGTTTTACAGTTGATGACAATATTTGAATATGCGGTGTATATGCATTTTGATTAGGAACACTTGTTACATCACCAGTTTGGTAATACATAGTTCCGGTATTTGTTACTCCAACATAATTTGTAGCATTATAAAATGCAAGAAATTGACTAGATGCAATTGTTTTATAAGTTGGGCGTTTTAATACAAAATAATAATTTGTATTAATTACTAAAGTCGTTGTGCCTGTTGTATTTCCAGCAACATTAGTATATGGACCAGTAATAGTAGTAGCAACTTTAATATTTGTTCCTGCAATAGTACCTGCAACAGTATTTCCTGGGGTTTTAAACTGCATAGCATAAATATAACTGTTTGCGGGAATTTTTGTTTGATTGACATCTTGAGTCAATGTATAACTGCTACCATAATATGTCCCAGGGGTTTGAGCCATAACCGCATCTGATGCAACAGATTTAGAAGCACTCGAAATCAATGCCAATTTTGTATATTCAGCCAATGTTACACTCACCCAAGCATTGGCTGCTGCAGCATCATAAGCTACGCAACTTGCGCAACCACCTTGAGCCAATGCACCCCTCAATGCATCACCACCTTCATCTACACCAACTGTTACCGATTTAGTATTGTTGTTTATTGCCCAAGGTGATATTACACAACCAAAATTAATGGTACTCACACTAGTTACTCTTTTAGCTGTCCAAGCTGTTATCACCCCTGCTTTTTTCGTAATAAGCGTTACGGTAATATTGCCACTTGCAGCAAAAGTACCTGCGCTGTATGAATAACCAAATGTCCAATCACTCGCACCATCTTCACAATATTGAGCAGGAATAGGCACAAATGAACTACTGTATGCATTATATGAACCTACACCACCAGTATAAGGCATTTGAACAGTGGTACCTATTGCTAAAGTACCTTGAGTAACAATATTTGGTGTTAAGGAAACATCATTAACCGAGAATACAAAAGCAGTAGGACTGCTTGCAAAAGTAGCATCACCCAATCCAATATTTTGGTTTTTATTACATGAAAGATCACCATATACCCAATTAAGTGATAACGTACCAGTACTAGTTGGCGTACCACTTAAAGTATAGGTGATGGTTTGAGTAGCACCCGCCGCAATACTCAATGCGGTACTTGGTGAAACAGAAGCAATAGAAATAGTTCCAGTGCCAGTAAATGATTTAGTTAAATTAGTTGTTGCAGGTGCAGGTAATGATAAAGCAGCTCCGGAAATATTGGTTAATTTAACCACAAAAGTATTGCTACTGGTAAATGCAACTGCACTTACATAAGCACCTTGAACAGAAGAAGAATCTGTACAATAATTGGTATTAAACAATGAGCTGAGCGCTGATATAGTTTTTGTTTTACTACATGTTAAATCACCATAAGTCCAGTTAGCCATTAATGTACCAGAAGATGTTGGAGTACCACTTAAAGTATAAGTTATTAATTGAGTGGCATTAGCTGCTAAATTGAAAGTAGCACTTGGACTTACCGCTGAAACCGACAATGCAGGTGAACTTGTACCAGTATTACTTAACACCAAATTGCCAATTGCAGGTGCTGGAAATCCATTGATAGTAGCAGCCGTTTTATTGGTAACTGAAATTGTAAATGTATTGGAAGAAGTAAATGCTGCTGAGTTAATGTAGGCTCCATTTAATGCAGCAGTTGTAGCACAAGTAGTGTTTAAGATAGAACTTAAGTCGCCAATTGTTTTTGTTTTGATGCAACTAAGGGTGATTTTACTCCATGTAGCAGTTAGTGTTCCCGCAGAAGAAGGTGTACCAGTCAAATTATAGTAAATAACCTGGCTTGCGCCAGATGAAATAGTAACAGAAGTAACAGCAGTACCACCCACTGTAGTACTAACACTTCCAACAGTTATACCACTTGATGCCCCACTTAAAGTAAGATCTGCTATACCCACTGCAATTGTTACTGAAGCATAGCTATTATTAGTAAGCGTTATTTGAAAATAGGCACTGCTTAATGCAAATGCTTTAGTGAAAGTTCCAACAATTCCTGTACTACAATTAGCAGAAACCGAGGGCGAATTATTATCATCTAAAAAACAATTCCAAGAGGTAGTATACAAACTTAAACAACCTTTACCACTACTACAATCGGTACAATAAGCCATCATACCTGCTTCAGGTGTGGCAATTGAATCGCGTTGATTTTTAGTCATCCGAGGCGGCAAAAAAGCTTTATTAGAAGCGCTCAAATCTAGTATTGCAGAAGAATTGGGTGTATTTACCCCAATAGCTACAGCGGCGTTCCTATAAATTGTTCCAGTTTTATTGCTACCTGCATCATTTGTACTTGATGCAATATACCACTCAGTACTTGCTGGGGCGGCATACGACTTATAAATTCCGCCAGAAGCAGCACTATATACCCATTGTGTACCATCAACTTGATTAACATAAATTACTGTACTATCTATTGCACTGTAACTGTTTTCAAAAACACCCAACTGAAAAGTAGCAGCAGCAACAGGAGAAACTAACCCTGCTGAAAGTCCGGTAACACTAATTACATCATCAGCAACAGTGGCTAAAACAACATCGCCTAAATTGTTGACCGACAAAAATTTTTGTTTAACAGAAGAAGAACTTGCTGCAGTATTTAAGTTAGTTAAATTAGTGAAGCGTAAACCAGAAGCGCCTACTGAATCTTTGGTTATTTCAAGTTTATTATTGGGAGCAAGATTATTAATACCCATATTACCATTGGCAATTACATTGACCCTTCTATTTCCATCTCCATCAGCAACAATTATATTATTACTTAAAGAAGAAGACAAGTTTCTAACATTTGCACCAATGATGGTATTCGCACTTCCCGTTGTTATACCTAAACCTGAAAAACTACCAATTGCCGTATTTTTATTCCCAGTAGTTAAATCAAATAAGGTACTATCTCCGATTGCAGTGTTATAATTACCAATTGTATTATTAAATAAGGAAAATGCCCCCAATGCAGTATTAAGTCTACCTAAAGAATTATTGGACAATGCCGAGTAGCCCAATGCCGTATTTTCATCTGAAGACGAATTATTTGTTAACGCGCCCCACCCAATTGCAGTGTTACGAACTCCAGTGGTATTCAAATATAAAGCATTGGCACCTAATGAAGTATTATTACTACCGGAAACATTATTGGATAATGTTTGAAAACCAATTGCAGTATTATTAGCACCAGAAGTATTTTTGTACATAGATTGAAAACCTGCAGCCGTATTATTTGACCCACTGGAATCAAAATAAAGTGATTGGTATCCTACAGCAGTATTTGCAGCTCCAGTAGTATCATAATACAAAGTACCAAAACCTAATGCAGTATTAGTAGAAATTTGTTTACCTCCCAATCCAATATTTAAGGTATTAATACTAGCCAAACCACCTGTTACGGTAAATTTAGCTTTTTGATTGGCTGCAATTGATCCTGAAGAAGCAGATGCCACTGTATTAGCAGTTAAATTATTGACAGAAACATTACCAGTTGCTGCTGTAAAATAAATTCCTTTTGAAACTGTACTACTATAAATATGAAAATCTTTAGCTTTTGTATCAAAATTGTTAAGCAAATTAAACGGACCAATTCTAAAATACTTTAAACTATCCGAAACATCGCCTGCATAAATTGAAGAACCTGAAGGGAAAAATGCATCAATAGTTAACTTGTTTCCTGAAGAACCAGATCGTAGAAAATTAGAAGTAGAGGATATAGAGCCAGTTCTTTCAATAGCAGAAGTATTATTATTACCTGCATCAGTACTAGTATTAACAAGCCAAAAATTAGTTGCTTTAATGGTATCTAACTTACGTAAATAAGGGAGTAACATTGCAGCAGTATCCGTTTTTTTTAATTTACCGCTCAACAATAAAGATGTATCGATTAAACTGCCATTCGACTGTAAAAGTTTAATTTGAGCATTAACATTACAAACAAAAACACTAACGATAATAAAAAACGATACTAAGCTTTTCTTCATAAACACTATTAAAAATAGCCTACTAAAAAACTATAAATAATCTAGTAGGCTATTTAAAACTTTAATAATCAAACCCAATTCGATCACCTGCAATCATTGCTTCATTTCCGTTATTGGCAGGTATATAGGTAACAGTATTTCCAACTATTGTATAGGAAGCTTTTGGCAAACGAACACCATTCCTAAACATGATAACCTTTCCGATAGGAGTACCTGTAATTGTAAATGATGTTTGTCCACCTGTTGCAGTAAATTCATCACTACTTTGTATTCCTGAAACAACCGTAATATTCCGTTTTTTCAGTACACCGTTGGCATCAATGGTAACTAGACTATCGGTGCTAGAACCACTTTGTAATCCAGCAATAGCTAAAGTATTAGAAGCTGAAGTTGTAATAGTAGTAGCCGAAGATAATGTACCCCCCAAACTAATAGTTTTACCCGATTTAGTTAACCCATTTGTAGCATTATTTACATAGTTGGTTAACATTGAAGCAGTATCGCTGATATTTAATTTCAGATTAATTCTATTGCTTAAGCTGGCTGTATCAGTTGTATAAGCTGCTGGAGAACGTTTAGTTAAAACATTGGTAACCGGGTTAATGGTAACTAAACTATCTGTTGCCGCACCTGCCGCAATATTAGTAACTCGTATATTACCTGCAATAAGTGTATCAGTAAATCTACCTTTACCGGTAACATCTAATAAATATGCAGGTGTTGTATTACTTCCTATTCCAACTTTACCCGTACGGTAAATATCTCCAGAATTACTACTACCCGCATCATTGGTAGTGCCGCTTAAATACCATTCAGTCGTTGGTGGCGGTACGTAAGTTGAATATGAACTAGAGGTACTATTATAAACCCAGGTAGAATTGTTACTACCGATGTATAAATAGTCAGTGCTTGCTTTTAATGAATTGTCATTGGTAGCCGCTGGGTTTTTAGTATCAAAAATAGTTGCAGATGAAGGGGTAGTTGCATCTAAATAAACTGTTTTAGTGAAGCCAATATTTTGCTGGCTTAATTGTCCTGTCACTGGATCTGGTACAATTAATTTAGTAGCATTGCTAATCAATGGAAGCGATCCCACTTTTGCAGTACCATTAACTTCTAAATTATAAGTAGGAGAAGCAGTTCCAATACCAACTTTAGAAGTAACCGTAGCATTCGCAACTGAAATATTACCAGTTGAAACGATATTACGAGCTGTAGTATTACCATTCAACAATACCCTATCTAAAGTTAAATTAGACAACATTGCGGCAGTATCTGAAATATTCAATTTCAATGCATTGGCAGTATTAAACACATTTTTTAAACTATCTGCAACTTTATTTAAACTACCACCTGTAGCTAATTGAGTTGCACCTCTTCCAGTATCTGCATTTATACTATTACTATTTAAATAAATGGGTAAATTAGCAGTATAAGTTTGTCCAGAGTATTGAGGAACATTGATTATACCTGTAGATGCATTATATGTGGCTGGTCCATTAGACCCTGAAGTAGTTAAACTAATTGCAGCTCTTGGATAGCTGGTTTTATAGGCATTTAACATTGCAGCAGTATCTGTATAATTAACTTTATTGGCAACTCTTGCATTCGTGAAATACAAGTTAGTGCCTTCCGGTAAATCACTTGTAGTAGCAGATACAACACTTGTTAAACCATTCCAGGTTAGTACACCACCAGAAGATGATTGTGTTCTATTCCACTTACCAGAAGATGTATCATATAAAATGATGTCTCCTACATTATAAGATAAATTTCCAGCACCTAAATTCCAAGTACCAGCTGTTTCTACATAGTAAAACCAACCATTAGTACCAGTTCCATTAGATAAACTTGGCGAATTGATATTTGCATTCCACAATCCCTTGTATTCTGTTCCAGAAATGTTTAAATATTGTGCATCAATTTTTTTGCTACTGTTCAATGGAACAATACCGTTATTATTTCCAATTAAAGAAGTATCAATTTTAGTATTGATTCTATTACTCAAAGAAGTCGTGTCTGCTTTACGCAAATAAGGCAATAACATTGCTGTAGTATCCAATTTATGAAGGTAGGATGCAAGCATACTTGCTGTATCAGAAATATTTACTTTGCCTTCAATTCGAGTATTCAATGAAGCAGTATCTACTTTACGTAAATAAGGAGTTAACATAGCAGCGGTATCTACTTTACGTAAATAAGGTAACAACATTGCTGAAGTATCGCTTATGTTAACCTTTGTAATAATTGATGTTCTTAAACTTGCTGCAGTATCTTTTAAAGCCGTTCGAATCGAATTTGCTGAATCTGCTAATTCAGTTCGTTTTACATACGGTGATAACATTGAAGCTGTGTCTGAAATATTTACCTTATAGGAAATTTGAGTACGTAAAGCAGCTGCTGTATCTGCTATACCACCTTGTAAATACGATACCTTATTGTTAATTGTTAATCTTAATGCACTTGCAGTATCTGAAAGAGCACTTAACCTAGCATACGGCAATAACATAGATGCAGTATCACTAATATTTACTTTCGAATTGACAGTAGTTCTTAACTGTGATGCAGTATCGATTATTGCTTGTGTATTTATATCTATTCTTGTACTTAAACTCGCCGTATCTACTTTGCGCAAATAGGGTGTTAGCATAGCAGCGGTATCACTAATATTTACTTTACTATCAACAGTAGTTCTTAACTGTGATGCAGTATCGATTATAGCTTGTTGATTAACACCTATTCTTGTACTTAAACTCGCCGTATCTACTTTGCGTAAATAAGGTGTTAACATAGCAGCGGTATCACTAATATTTACTTTACTATCAACAGTAGTTCTTAACTGTGATGCAGTATCTATGATTGCTTGTTTATTGATATCTATCCTTGTACTCAAACTAGCTGTATCTACTTTGCGCAAATAGGGTGTTAGCATAGCAGCTGTATCACTGAT
>CANGCK010000041.1 GCA_947452295.1 Sphingobacteriia bacterium | reverse complement strand
GTAATTACACGAGTATTTGTAGAATTGTAATTAGTACTAAAATATTGACCGTAATAGGCAGGGTCAAATGATATGCCTAAAAAATTTTCAGGTACAATGGTGTTGCTTGCATTCGGATTGATTACAAATGTTTGTCCAGAACTTTGATTGAGCAGAAAACAAAAAAGAAAAACAAATGGGAGGTTTTTTTTCATTTAAGGGTTGTTGATAGGTGCAATTTGTAATAAATTATTTGAGATAGTACGTTTGTGTTAGTTATTTTACTATAACGATTTCGTAATCCGATTTAATTAGCGATGATGTTTATTTCTTAGTAGAGTTACGAATAGTTAATACACTGTCAATAATAATATTCTCATTAAGTAAAACACTTTTTCTTTTAGAAAGATGCTTGAATAATATTTTCGCAGCTTCTTTGCCTATTTCATAAGCAGGTTGAGTGATAGTTGTAAGTGATGGATTTAGTAAATCGGCTGTTCGGAGGTTTGAAAAAGAAATGACTTTTATTTTTTGAGGAATCGAAATTTTAGCACTATTGCATACATGATAAACTTTTAGTGCCAATCGTTCTACAGAGGCAAAAATGCCATCCGGAATTTTTGAACCGGAAAGCAATTTTTTTATTTTTTTTGTATTCATTTTTTCGTCTACACCACAGTTAATAATTCTCGTTTCGTCTATTTTAATATCATATTTGTTAAGTGCTTCAAAATATCCTTGTTTTCTTTTATTATCGATGGATAAATGTTCTGATAACGATAAGTAAGCAATATCTCTACAACCATTTTTTATTAGATGCTCTGTGGCTAAAAATCCACTGGCAAAATCGTTGGTAGTGATTTTTGCAGTTTCAATTTCATGGCAAATTCTATCGAAAAATATTATTGGAACACCATTCTGTATTAATTCATTAAAATGCATATAAGATGATGTAGTGCTGGAAATCGATAACAAAACACCGTCTACTCTACCGTTCATTAAATGCTTAATGATGCTTTTTTCTTTTTCAAAATTATCATTAGTAGTGTAAATTAGTATGTGATAATTATTTTCTTGCGCAATTTCCTCAGCACCACTAATTGCTTGAATAAAGTAGTTGTTAGTTAATTCAGGAACTACAATTGCAATGGTTTTACTTTTATTATTTCTTAAAAAGCCCGCATATGGGTTGGGAGTATAGCCTAATTCAGCAGCCTTTGCCAATACCCTTTGTTTGGTTTTTTCTCCAATTTCGTAGCTATCTCTTAGCGCTTTAGAAACTGTAGAAACTGAAATTCCTAGATCTTTTGCAAGGTCTTTTAAATTTGCTTTCAATTTTTTTCGAAAAATTAGTGAAAATATTTCTAAAAATTACGAAAATTAAACGAAAACGATTTCGTAAAAAAACATGAACAAATAAACTCTATTGAGTTAATAATAACTCAATTTGTGGAAGTTTACTTTTCTAATAAAATTAATTGCTATGCCATATAAAATGATTATATTCCTTTGTGTGCAAGTGTTTTTAGCCCTAAATACGTATGCGCAAACCACTAAAATTTCAGGAAAAATTACCGCTAATAATGCCCCCATACAAGGAGCTACCATTAGTTTAAAGGGCTCACCTATTAATGCATTGTCTCAAACTGATGGAACGTATTCTATTACAATTCCAGATAAGGACAACAATGTGCTACTTTTTTCTTTTGTAGGGTATGCTAGTCAACAAGTTACAGTTAGAAATCAAAAAGTAATCAACATCATTTTACAAACTAAAGCGAATGATTTAGATGAAGTGGTTGTAGTTGGTTATGGCACACAGAAAAAAAGAGATTTAACTGGTGCTGTTTCCAAAGTAGAAATTGGCGATGTGCTTAAAGCGCCTGTAAGATCATTTGAGGAAGCATTAGGTGGTAGAGTTGCCGGTGTACAAGTTACTTCTACCGATGGACAACCTGGTTCATCTACTTCGATTGTGATAAGGGGCAATAATTCATTAACACAAGACAATTCACCGCTTTGGGTGGTAGACGGATTTCCACTAGAAAATCCAAACAATAATGCCATCAATCCTTCCGATATAGAATCACTTGAAGTACTTAAAGATGCCTCTGCAACAGCTATCTATGGTGCAAGAGCGGCAAATGGTGTAATAATGGTTACAACGAAAAAGGGGCGAGTTGGTAAAACAGTATTTAATTTTAACAGTAGTTATGGATCACAAAATATTATACAAAAAGTAAAGGTGCTGAATGCATACGAGTTTGTAAGATTTCAAAATGAAAATGATCCAACCAATACAAAATCCAGGTATTTCTCAAATGGAGAAACATTAGATACTTATAAAAATATTGCAGGAACCGATTGGCAAGATGCAGTATTAAAACCTCAAGCACCCATTGTAAGTAATACCCTTTCTATGAGTGGCGGTAATGCAGCAACTAAATATTATGTTTCATTATCTGCTTTTAACCAAAATGGAATTGTTAAATATTCTGGTTACAATAGATATCAGGGACGTTTCAGATTAGATCAAACAGTTAATCAAAAAGTAAAAGTCGGGTTGAATGTTAATTACAGTAGTTTGAAATCTTATGGAACTATACCATCAAATATTTCTGGCTCTAGCCAAACTAGTAATTTAATGTACAGTGTTTGGGGGTATCGCCCAATTTTTGGAAGCGCTGCTGTTGCTGATTTGATGGCGAATGATCCATTGTTTGAAGGTGATCCAAATGATGGCAGATTTAATCCTTTAGAAACAATTTCCTACGAACTTAGAGATCGTTTTACAAATACCATTTATGGTAATTTATCGCTCGATTATAAAATAAATAACGACTTTTTATTCAAGTCGATGATTGGTTATACCAATGATCAAGACCGAAATGAAGAGTTTAATAATAGTAATACACGTTCGGGTAGCCCTTATACAACTTCTGGAAGAGCCAATGGAGTAAATGGTTCCTTTGCTTACAATACGGTTAACAGTTACGTAATTGAAAATACCTTGAGTTTCAATAAAAAAATTGGAAAAAATACATATGATGCGGTGGGTGGCTTTACAATGCAAGAAGCGAGTAGGTTTATTTATGGTGCAGCTGCTTCTCAATTGCCTAATGAAAGACTTGGCTTGTCTGGTTTAGACGAAGGAATACCTTCTAAAATTAATGCTTCAAAAACTAGAAACACATTAGCATCTGCAATAGCTAGAATTAATTATGGATATGATGGAAAATACTTAGCGTCATTTTCTTTTAGAGCAGATGGTTCTTCAAAATTTACTCCTGAAAATAAATGGGGCTATTTTCCTTCAGCAAGTATTGCATGGCGTTTAAGTGAAGAAAAATTCATGGAAGAAATTAGGTTTGTTAGTGACGCAAAAATTAGAATGAGCCACGGTATAATCGGTAATAATAGAGTATCTGATTTTGCTTATTTGTCCACATTAAACTCTCCAATAGTTCAAGCCTATCCATTCAATGGAACACTTAGTAGTAGCACCGTTCCCTATACTTTAGGCAACCCTAATTTAAAGTGGGAATCTACCCAACAAACAGATATTGGAGTAGACCTTAGCTTGTTTAAAAATAAAGTTAATTTAACAGTAGACTTATATAAAAAAAATACAACAGATTTATTGTTATATGCCGACCTGCCTACATCTTCCGGTTTTGCAAGAGCGTATAAAAATATTGGTGAAGTTGAAAATAAAGGAATTGAAATTTCTGTTGCTTCCAACTTAGTTAACAAAAACAAATTTAATTGGAACAGCTCCTTTAATATTGCATTCAACAGCAATAATATTGTTAGTTTAAATGGGGGACAAGAAGCGCTGTTAACTACAATCAACTGGGATAATCAGTGGAATTCTACACCTGCTTATATTGCTAAAGTTGGTCAGCCAATTGGCCAATTTGTTGGTTTTATTTGGGATGGTTTATATCAATTAAAAGACTTTAACGTTACACCTGCCGGTGGTTATGTATTAAAATCGAACATTACTTCTAATACAGCCAATAGTTCTAATAATGGCAAAATTCAACCTGGCTTTATTAAATATAAAGATTTGAATGGTGATCTAATCATTAATGATGATGATAAAGCAGTAATTGGCAATGCAGCCCCATTATTTACTGGTGGATTTACAAATAATCTTAAGTTTGGAAATTTTGATTTAAATGTATTTTTTCAATTCTCTTATGGAGGAAAAGTACTAAATGCAAACAGATTGGTTTTTGAAGGTAATTCTGGAAGAACATTGCAAAATCAATTTGAATCTGTATTAAACAGATGGTCGATTGACAACCAAAATAATGAAATGTTTGTGGCCAAAGGTGCTGGCGATAAAGTGTATTCTTCTAGAGTAATTGAAGATGGTTCATATATGCGTCTTAAAACAATGCAGCTAGGTTACAATTTAAACGCAAAAATGATTAAACGCCTGAAATTGCAGAGTTGTAGATTGTACGTATCTGGCCAAAATATAGTTACATGGACAAATTATACAGGATATGATCCTGAAGTTTCGGCATACAATTCAGCTTTAACACCTGGTTTTGATTATTCTGTATATCCGAGAGCAAAAACCATTACGCTTGGGTTAAATGTTAATTTTTAGTTGTCAAGTAAAATTAAAAATTTAAAAAATATGAAATTACAATATTTAAATTTTGCCATACTTTCTTTATCGATACTTTCTTTTGTATCATGTAAAAAGTATTTAGATACTACACCTAACGATGTGATTGTTCCTTCGCAATATTATGGAACAGAAGCAGAGTTGAAAAATGCATTAGCGGGCATTTATACCTATTTAGCAAAAGACGGAACTTTTGGTAGAAATATCCCCATTGAATTAGAAATGGGTAACGATGAAGGCCAATATAATAATAGGAACAATTACTCCGGAAGAATCACTGCAATGTATGATTGCCAGTCGTCTACTGATGTTTATTCTGATTGTTGGTCGGCTTTGTATAGCGGCATAAATTCTGCTAATATGCTCATTGCCAATATTGATGCTTCATCCGTTTCAGATTCTATAAAAAATATTGCTAAAGGAGAAGCTACATTTTTAAGAGGGTTTAATTATTTTCAATTAGTAACGCGTTATGGACAGGTCCCTTTGTTATTGAAGCCTACTACCAAAGTTACTTCACCTAACTATCCTGCATCTTCATTATTAGAAATTTACAATCAGATATTAGCTGATATGAAATATGCCGAACCGTTGGTGCGTGATATTGTATCAATTGGAAATGGAAGTAGGGTATCTAAAAGCGCGGTAAGAGGTATTATTGCCAGAGTATATTTAAAGATGGCAGGTAAACCAGTTAACAATGGATCATCAATGTATGACTCCGCATTGGTTTGGGCAAAAAAAGTAGTTAATTCAGGTATGCATAGTTTAAACCCTAGCTATAAGCAAATATTTATTAATCAATCAAAAGATTTGTATGATTATAAAGAAAGTATTTGGGAGATTGAATTTTATGGCAATAATACGCCTACTGGTACTATGCCTCCAGGGAGTAGATTTGCTTGCCAATTGGCAATGAGGTATACAGGTTCTGATCCTAACCCGCTAATTGTTTATGGTTATGGTTCTTATATTCCAACTGGTAACTTATATGATATTTATAATAAACTCCCGGGTGATACCTTAAGAAGGGATTGGAATATTCCAACCTATACTTACAGTACCAATGCTACACCACGTGTACCTACTGCTGCCGCAGCATCTCCTTGGGATAGAGATTGTGGTAAGTGGAAAAGAGATGATGAAGTATTTATTCCTAAGAGTAGAGATTGGGGGCCTACAAACTTTCCTGTATTGCGTTATGCCGATGTATTATTAATGATAGCTGAAGCAGACATGGAATTAGGAAATTTAACAGAAGCAATGGATTACCTTAATCAAGTGAGAGACCGTGCATTAGCCTCCAGAGTTACTAGTACTGTTGCGCCAGATCAAGCAAGTTTACGACAAATTATAAGAGACGAAAGAGCTAGAGAGCTTTGTTTTGAAGCCACCAGAAAATTTGACTTAGTTAGGTGGGGAATATTTAATCAAGTAATGAACGAATGTAAAGCTGCTATAGGGTTAAGTACTTCTGCAAATAAAACCAGGTATTTAACAACCTTTAATAATGTTTCATTAAGAGACACGCTTTTGCCTATTCCTACTTCTGAATTATCAGTAAATGGTGCAATGAGGCAAAATAGTGGTTGGTAATTTTTTTAAATAAACACATGTATGAACAATGATCTAATATTGACTTGTAAAATTAATGATTCATTAGGGCAATCTACTGTGTACAATAATTATAAAATTAAAAGTATGAAAAAATATATTATACTTCGAATCTCTCTTTTGGCTATTGTATTTACTTCTTGTACAAAAGAAGAAGTAAATGATTTAGCTTTTGATATAACTACAGACCTACCTGCAGCTTGGATTTATACTGTGAAAGATTCAGTTAAGTTCAATATTTCAGGTAATCCAGATGTGATTTATTTTTATTCAGGCGAAAACGGATTTAATTACGACAACCGAGATAGAACTAGTAGAAGTGATGGTTCTTTAAAATTGAGTTTTCAAATAAGGGTTGATAATGTAGATGGATTTGCTGCACTTGCTTCCGGAAACTTTAAAGTAGTTGCTTCAACTAATTTTACAGGAGTCTATTCTACTTCGGCTGATTTAAATGTTGCTGCATCTGCCGATTCTGCAACCCTTAATGCAGCCAATTGGGTAGATATTACCAATAGATTTACCATACCAACTTCCGGTACCCCATCTTTATTTTACAATTCAGGCGAAGCTTCAATCAACGATTTAATAACCAACCCTAACAATCCAATTTATATTGCATTCTTATACAAAGGCAATTCAACTGGTGCACTAGGAGCTAATGGAATTACCATCGGTAGTCTTTTATTTTACAACAAATATGCTGATGGTACACAAGTAAATTACAATTTGGTTCCGGGTGGTACTGTAAGTACAGTTTGGAAAGTAGTTAAAGCCGCTAACTCTTTAAACAGTTGGGCTACATCTTCTACTCAGTTAAAATTTACCAGTGCATTAACTACTGCCTACTCCGAAGACTGGGCTTTATCAAATGCGTTCTTTCCAAATTTAGCCATTCCAGATAAAGCAGTCCCTATTAAAAATGTTACTAATAGCCCAATTAGTCAATTCAGGTATAAGTTCTCTAAACCTGGCGATTATAAAGTGGTTTTTGTTGGAAGCAATAATGGCGTTTCTAACCAAAAGGTAAAAATAAAAACTTTTGTTATTACAGTAAATCCTTAATAAATTAATCATTTTTCATAATAAATACTAGTATCTTATGAGGGGTTTAATTTTATTGGCAATATTTATTGTTGGAATATTTTTTTCAAATGCTCAACAAATCTATTTTTCTGATTCTGTAATAGTAGCATCTAAAGTTTGGAGTAAAGATGAAAATAAAAAAATACATTATTCTGACTGGAAAAAATTTACTTCACATACCATAGATCAGGTAAAAGATTTTAACTTATCAAGTTTAGATGATTTTTGCGAATTGGGAGGATATAAATCTACCCCCTTTTCTGCAACAGGTTTTTTTAGAATCGAAAAAACAAAAGGAAGATATTGGATAATAGACCCACATGGGCACTTATTTATTACTAAAGGGGTAAATAGTATCCGTCCAGGGAATTCTACAGTAGTAAATCAGCATTTGTTGGATAAATTTAATTCAAACGCTAATTGGATTAAATCAACCATTGATAGTTTAACTCAATTTGGTTTTAATACAGCCGGATCATGGTCCGATGTAAAATCAATTGTATCATACAATAATAACGTTAAATCATCGGGGTTTCCATATACAGTTCAATTGAGTTTATTAGCTGGTTTTTCTCAAAAAAATAAACCTAAAGAATATCCCATTTTATCACTTGTTTTTTCTAAGAATTTTAAAAGCTATTTAACGTTAAAAATAAATGAATACAAAGATCATTTTTCTAATAAATATTTATTAGGATATTTTTCTGATAATGAATTGCCTTTTCAAAGTGATTTGCTAACTGATTTTTTATCGATCAATGATGAGAACGACGAAGGTTATATTGCCGCTAAAGAATGGATAACCAAACATTCGGTTAATATAGAAAGTATCTCGAAAGAACAACAAAAGTTATTTGCAGGATATGTAGCCGAAGTGTATTTTAGTAAAGTACAAGAATGTATTAAGGAAGCAGATCCCAATCATATGTATTTAGGAAGCAGGTTACATGCTTCTGCTAAAAATAATGATGCAATTTTAGCTGCTGCTCAAAAATATATAGATATTATTTCAATAAACTATTATGGTGCATGGGAATTATCCGAAAAGCATAGTAAACAATGGTTAGCAATGAATAAGCCCTTTTTTGTAACTGAATTTTATACGAAGGGTGAAGATACTAAAATGGCTAATATGTCGGGTGCTGGCTGGTTGGTTAAAACTCAATCTGAACGAGGTATTCATTATCAAAATTTTTGTCTTCAATTAATGCTCAATAAAAATTGCGTTGGTTGGCATTGGTTTCGTTACCAAGACAATGATCCTAATGATACATTAGCCGATCAATCTAACCAAGATTCTAACAAAGGCATGTTAGATATTCAATACAATTGGTACAATAGTTTAACGAATAAAATGAGTTTTCTTAACAAACGCATTTATGAATTAATTAAATTCATTGATAATAAATAAATATGAGTACACAGTACTTGAGCACATCAGCCAGGAATCCAAATTGGCTTATTTCATGTGATCAAAAAAATCTATAGACATTTAACCATGAAATATATTTTAAATAGTGTTATTTATTTACTTGCTTTCTTTTTTACTACTGCTGTTTATAGCCAACAGCATCAGTCAATATATCATGTTGGGTGGATTGATTTCAATAAAAACGGCATTAAGGACGTATTTGAAGACCCAACCCAAAATGTAGAAAAAAGAATTAACAATCTTCTTTCTCAAATGAATTTGGCGGAAAAAACTTGTCAGCTTGCAACACTGTATGGATTTGGAAGAGTGCTAAAAGATACATTGCCAAACAGTAATTGGAAAAATGCCATATGGAAAGACGGAATTGGAAATATAGATGAGCATTTAAATAATACTACTTTTCGAAAAAGTACATATACCTCATTGTCTTTTCCTTATAGTAAACACACTACATCAATTAATACCATTCAAAAATGGTTTATCGAAGAAACAAGATTGGGTATACCAGTAGATTTTACCAATGAAGGAATACATGGATTAGCACACGATAGGGCTACATTACTACCTGCTCCAATTGCGCTTGGAAGTACCTGGAATAAAATGTTAATGAATAAGGTTGGGCATATTGTAGGTAGAGAAGCTAAAGCCTTAGGCTATACAAACGTATACACACCAATTTTAGATTTAGCACGAGATCCTAGATGGGGTAGAGTGGTTGAATGCCTTGGAGAGGATCCATATTTAGTTGCTGAATTAGGAAAGCAAGTTGTGATAGGCGTTCAATTAGAAGGCGTAGCGGCTACTTTAAAACACTTTGCAGTGTATAGTGTACCCAATGGTGGTAGAGATGGTAATGCACGAACCGATCCACATGTTGCCCCCAGAGAGTTACACGATGTTTTTTTATATCCATTTCGAAGAGTTATACAAGAAGCCAAACCAATGGGAGTAATGAGTAGTTATAATGATTGGAATGGAGAACCAATTACTGGAAGTTATTATTTTTTAACTGAGTTACTTAGAACTCAATATGGATTTGATGGGTATGTAGTATCAGACAGCGACGCAGTTGAATATTTAAATACAAAACATCACGTAGCTGCTAATAAAGTAGAAGCTGTAAAACAAGCATTTGAGGCTGGCTTAAATGTTCGAACAAATTTTGATGCACCTGATAATTACATTCTACCGCTTCGACAATTGTATAATGAACAAAAGATAAATCTAAAAACATTAAACAGTAGAGTAGCTGATGTATTAAGGGTGAAATTTAAATTAGGTTTATTTGATCAACCAATATTAAATACTTACCTAGCAGATTCGATAGTTAATAATAAAGATGCAAAAGAATTAGCTAAAACTTTTTCACACGAGTCTATTGTTTTGCTAAAAAATGAAAAGGATTTATTGCCATTCACCAATAATCGATTTAAAAATATATTAGTTACAGGGCCTCTTGCAGATGACAAATTGCATTCAATGAGTAGGTACGGCCCCAATAATATTAATGTAATATCTGTATTGGAAGGTTTTAAAAATATAGCCAACCAGCATGCTGTTCATGTGAAATATGTGAAAGGTTGTGAAGTGGCAGATGAAAATTGGCCAGAGAGTGAACTATATCCTTTAGAAACCAATGTTCAAGAACAAAAACAAATTGATTCCGCTGTTATGGCCGCAAAAGAAAATGATGTAATCATTGCGGTAATGGGAGAAACCGAAGCCTTAGTAGGTGAAAGTAGAAGTAGAACGAGTTTAGAATTACCAGGTAATCAATTGAAACTGTTACAGGCTTTATTTAAAACTGGAAAACCAATTGTTTTAGTATTAATAAATGGAAGACCATTGACTATTAATTGGGCCAATAAATATTTACCATCTATTATTGAAGCATGGTTTCCTGGAGAAGACGGAGGTAATGCAATTGCTGATGTTATTTTCGGTAAGTATAATCCAGGTGGTAAGCTTCCTGTTACATTTCCTAAATCAGTAGGTCAGCTAGAATTTAATTTTCCGTATAAACCAGGTGCTCATGCGGGTCAGCCGGGTGATGGACCAAATGGATTTGGTAAAACAAATGTATATGGAGCATTGTATCCGTTTGGTTTTGGCTTGAGTTATACCAAATTTAAATACAGTAATTTAATAGTAACGCCAGATTCTACTAATACCAATCAAAAAATACATATCAGTCTTGATATTACAAATGAAGGAAAATATGATGGTGATGAAGTGGTTCAATTATATTTTAAGGATCAGGTTAGTTCTATTACTGTTTATGAAAAACAACTCCGAGGATTTGAACGAGTTCATTTAAGTGTAAATGAAACAAAAAAAATACATTTTGAAATGAAACCAGATGATTTTAAAATGTTTGACAAAAAAATGAATTGGGTTGTAGAACCTGGAGTATTTGAAATTATGATTGGTGCATCTTCTGAAGAAATTAAATTAAGTAAAAAAATAGTATTAACAGAATAACAAAGAAAAATGAGTATCGAAAAAAATGAGTTGTTTGATCTAAGTAATAAAGTAGTTGTAGTAACTGGTGGCACTGGAGTGTTAGGTTCTGTATTTGTTAAAGCAATAGTACAACAGGGTGGAAGTGTTGCAATTATTGGGTTGGATAGTAAAGTTGGTGAAGAAAGAATTAAAGAAGTTACAAAAAATGGAGGTAATGCAATATTTGTTTTAGCAAATGTGTTGGAAGAAAGTCAATTGGTAGAAGCAAGAAATACTATACTCAATAAATATGGCAAAATTGATGGACTAGTAAATGCTGCAGGTGGTAATGTTCCTGAAGGTGTTTTGGCTCCTGATACTGATGTATTTAATTTGAACATAGAGGGAATGAAGAAAGCTATGGTGTTAAATTTATGGGGCACCATTATTCCAGTGCAAGTATTCGGTCCGGAAATTGCCAAAACCGGAAATGGAAGTATTGTAAACATTTCTTCAGTAAGTCCCAAAAGGGCATTAACAAGAGTATTAGGTTATAGTATGGGTAAGGCAGCCATTGATTTATATACCAAATGGTTTGCAGTAGAAATGGCCAATCGATACGGAGATAAAATTCGAATGAACTCAATTATGCCCGGTTTCTTTTTAACAGAACAAAATAGAAACTTATTAACAAAAGAAGACGGAAGTTTAACACAAAGAGGAAATGACATTATAAGTCATACCCCTTTTAAAAGATTTGGTTCTCCTACTGAATTAGCAGGCGCATTAATTTGGCTTTTGAGTGATGCTTCTAAATTTGTGACAGGAATGGATATCGGTGTAGACGGCGGTTTTACAATTACAAGTGGAGTTTAATTACATTAATAAAAATATTCTTATGACTACTAAATATTTTCCCTCTTATAAAAATGTAAATGTTAGAATGGAACAAACCATGCGATGGTTTGGCCCTAATGACCCAGTTTCATTGAGTGATATTAAACAAGCAGGATGTACTGGAATTGTATCCGCTTTGCATCATATTGCTAATGGACAAGTTTGGTCTGTTGAAGAAATAAACAAACGGAAAAGTGAAATAGAAAAAGCGGGTTTAACTTGGAGCGTAGTAGAGAGTGTACCTGTTCATGAAGCAATAAAAACACAATCAGCTGGTTTTGAAAGTTATATTGAAAATTACAAACAGTCTATTAAAAATTTGGCTTCTTGCGGTATAAAAAATATCACTTATAATTTTATGCCAGTATTAGATTGGACCCGAACTGATTTGGCTTTTGAAGTTGAAGATGGATCAAAAGCATTGAAATTTGAAATGGCAGCATTTGTTGCATTTGATTTATTCATATTGAAACGAAAAAATGCAACAATTGATTATGATCAAGCTACAATAGATAGAGCTGAAGCCAGATTTTTAACTATGACTACAGATGAAAAAAGAAAATTAGAAAGAAATATTATTGCAGGCTTGCCTGGAAGTGAAGAGAGCTTTACTGTGGAACAATTTCAATCAGCTTTAGACGCTTATTCAAACATCAATGCAGATGTTTTACGAAGTCACTTGATTTATTTTTTATCAAAAATTATTCCAGTTGCGGAAGACAATGGTGTAGTCATGTCAATACATCCAGATGATCCTCCCTATGCAATATTAGGGTTGCCTCGAGTGGTAAGTACAGCTTCAGACATCAAAAATTTAGTTTCAGCAATACCCTCTTTATCTAATGGGCTTTGTTTTTGTACTGGATCTTTCGGTGTAATCGAACAAAATAATTTACCAGAAATGGTTAAGGAATTTGGCGACAGAATTCATTTTATTCACCTAAGAAGTACACGTAGAAACGAGTTGGGAGATTTTTATGAAGACAACCATTTAGAGGGCGATGTGGATATGTATGCTGTGATAAAAGAGTTAGTCAGTGTTATGCAAAAAAGAAAAATTGGAATACCTGTAAGGCCCGATCATGGTCATCAAATGTTAGACGATTTGAATAAAAAAACAAATCCTGGATATTCAGCCATCGGAAGATTAAGAGGACTTGCTGAAATTAGAGGCCTAGAGTTGGGTATTTTACGAACAATGCAATAGCGTATAATTTATTTAATAAACAAATGCAAAATATACATTCAGCAACAATTTTTAATGATGATTTCTTATTTACCAATAAGACAGCTAAAAGAATATATTTCGATTATATTAAGGAATTGCCAATTATTGATTATCACAATCACCTGTCTCCATTTGATTTAGCCAATGATACTTTGTTTCCTAATTTATATGAGATTTGGCTGAAAGGTGATCATTATAAATGGAGGGTTATGCGCACCCTGGGAGTCAATGAAAAATTCATTACAGGATCCTCTACTGACGAAGAAAAATTTTTAGCATGGGCTAATTGCCTTCCTCAAACTATTAGAAATCCAATTTTTCATTGGTCTCATTTAGAATTAAAAAATACATTTGGTATTGATCGATACTTAGATGAATCAACAGCAACTTCCATATTTTCAAAATGTAATGATCTTTTACAAAAAAAGGAGTATAGTGTACACAGTATATTAAAACAATATCATGTTGAATTAGTTGGAACTACTGATGATCCCTGCGATAACTTGATGCCGCATAAGCAATCCAATATTTTTAAGCAATCATTTAAAGTTGTTCCAACCTTTAGGCCCGATAAATTTTTACATATCAGCGATAAGCAAGCGTTTATTAAAAATATTGAAAAACTGGAAATCGCTACAGGAACAAAAATCAATTCTATAAATTCTTTTTTGTCTGCATTAGAGAGCAGAATTAACTATTTTCATGAAGCTGGTTGTAGAGCATCTGACCATGGACTACAGCAAATGCCTTCAAAAATAACCTTCACTCCAAAATTAGAAACAGAATTTAAATCATTCATAGATTCTAAAAACAAAATAAATTTTTCTGATCCTGAAAGATTTTTCGGTGCAGTATTATATTCTTTGTGCCGGATGTATAATAAAAAGGGGTGGGTACAGCAATTTCACTTGGGGCCAATTCGTAACAATAATAGTCGCATGATGAACTTGGTGGGTGTAGATGCAGGAACTGATTCGATTGGTGATTATAATCATGCCGAAAATTTATCAAAATTCTTGAATGAATTAGATTTTAGAAATGAGTTGGCCAAAACAATTTTATACAATATTAATCCGGCTGATAATGAAGTATTTGCTTCCATGTGCGGAAATTTTAATGATGGATCAGTTAAAGGGAAGATCCAATTTGGATCTGCATGGTGGTTTTTAGATCAAAAAGAGGGTATTGAAAATCAAATAAACACATTGTCTAATTTAGGAGTAGTTAGTTCATTTATTGGAATGACTACCGATAGTAGAAGCTTCTTGTCTTTTTCTAGACATGAATATTTTAGACGAATCATTTGCAATATGTTTGGAAGTGATATGGAAAAAGGGTTAATACCCAATGATGAAAAATGGATTTCATCGATTCTTCAGAATATATGTTACCATAATGCCAAGAACTATTTCAATTTCCATTTATGAGTAAAGTGCTGTGTTTTGGAGAAATATTATTAAGATTCTCTCCTGAAAGTGATGGGGCTTCGTTGCTTAATAATTCCATGCCGGTTTACATTGGTGGTGCCGAATTAAATGTTGCTGCTGCTTTGGCTAAATGGGGAATACCTGTTGGCATGGCCTCCGTTTTACCCAATAATTTTTTTTCTGATCAAATTAAACATTATATCAACGCTAATCATATCGACTCCACTGCAATATTGCCCTTTGGAAATCGGATTGGTATGTATTATTTAACGCAAGGTGCCGACATGAAAAATACTACAGTTGTTTTTGATAGAGCACATTCTTCTTTTGCTGAATTAGAGTCTGGTATAATTGATTGGAATGAAGTGTTTAAAAATGTGCATTGGTTTCATTTAAGTGCAATTGCTGCATCACTTACCCTTAATGCTGCAAAAGTTTGTAAAGAGGCTTTAGAAGCGGCTAAACGATTGGGAATATTTATTTCATTTGATTTAAACTATCGACCAAAATTGTGGAATTATGGCTTGGATCCAGAAAATATTATTCCCGAATTGGTTGAATACGCTGATTTAATAATGGGTAATTTGTGGTCTGCAGATAAACTGTTAGGTATAAAATGTTCAATAGAAGATACGAAAAATATATCACATGAAGAATTAATTGCTGAAGCATCAATTTGTTGTAGCAATATTAGAAAAGTATTTAAAGCAACAAAATTGGCTTTTACATTTAGAATGCAAAATCAATATTTTGCTGTGTATGAATCTGAAGAAAAGTTTTTTATTTCTAAAACCTATTCTATCAATGATATTGTTGATAAAGTTGGAAGTGGAGACTGCTTTATGGCGGGTTTGATATACGGGAATCTCCAATTAAATAATCCACAAAATATTATAGATTTCGCCACAGCAGCTGCTGTAGGTAAATTATATGAAAAGGGCGATACCACTAATCAATCTATTCAAGCAATAATTAAACGTGCATCATGCAATCATTAAGTACAATTACAAATACAATTGTATCCAATAAAATATTACCCCTTTTTTACCATGATGATCCAGCTAAATGTATCAGATTAGTGGATGTATTATATAACTCAGGAATTAGGTGTATTGAATTTACCAATCGGGGAAAAAATTCGTTGAATAATTTCAAAGAAATTATTCAATATAGAAACAATAATTTAAAAGATCTACTTATTGGTATTGGTACAATTAAAGAAGTAAAAAGCGCAGAACAATTTATACATGCGGAAGCAGATTTTTTAATTAGCCCTTTTGTAGATAAATCAATTGCTGACATTGCGTACATCAACAAAAAATTATGGATCCCAGGGTGCATGACACCAACCGAAATCCATTTAGCTGAAGATTTAGGATGGAGTATTGTTAAACTTTTTCCTGGTTCTATATTAGGTATGGGTTTTGTACAATCTATAAAACCTGTATTTCCGTCGATTCATTTTTTAGTTACTGGAGGCGTCGATTTATTCAATATGCAAGATTGGTATCAGGCTGGAGCCTCTGCAGTTGGCATGGGTTCATCTTTAATCACATCTCAAGATTTAGATATGAATAATTATTCAAGTATAGAAATGAAAATAAGAAAAATGATTAAAATTATTCACTCAATGAATTTATAAATTATGGTAACAAATATTGGTAAGTATAGATGGACTATTTGTTCACTCTTGTTTTTTGCTACTACGGTTAATTATTTAGATCGTCAGGTGTTGAGTTTATTGAAGTCGTCTTTAGAAAGAGAATTTGGATGGTCGAATTCAGACTATGCAAATATTGCATCTGTTTTTCAATTAATATATGCATTTTCCATGTTATTGGCTGGTAAAATAATTGATCGTTTAGGTACTAAATCAGGATATGCTTGGGCAATCGTTATTTGGTCGCTTGGTGCCATCATACATGCATACAGCATCTCAACTGGAAAAATATTTTCATCTATATTAGGATTATTGGGTATCACTGGATTTTCTTTTTCTGTAATAGGGTTTATGGTTTCTAGAGCTGTGTTAGCGTTTGGAGAGGCAGGTAATTTTCCAGCAGCAATCAAAGCAACAGCTGAATACTTTCCCAAAAAAGAAAGAGCATTGGCTACTGGTATTTTTAATTCTGGTGCTAATGTAGGAGCTATTCTTGCACCATTATGTGTGCCATGGATCGCAAAAAATTGGGGTTGGCAATCAGCTTTTTTAATTATAGGGGCTGTTGGATTTGTTTGGCTTATCTTCTGGCTTATTTTATACGATCAACCAGAAAAACAAAGTAGATTATCTAAAACCGAATTAAGTTATATTAATGTTGATAATGATAGCGAAGCCAACCAAACTAATCTAACTGAAACAAAAGTAAGATGGATTAAAGCATTGTCTTTTAAACAAACCTGGGCATTTGCAATTGGCAAGTTTTTAACAGATGGAGTATGGTGGTTTTATCTCTTCTGGTTACCTAGTTATTTAAAAGACCAATATGGTATGGAAGGCATGTTGGTAACCGTACCATTAGCACTGCTTTACAGCATGACCATGATTGGGAGTATTGGTGGAGGATGGTTGCCATCTCTATTTATTAATAAAGGATACAACCCTTATGAAGGAAGGATGAAAGCAATGTTAATCATTGCATTTTTTCCACTTTTTGTATTAGCCGCACAACCATTGGGCACTGTAAGTTACTGGATACCTGTTATATTAATTGGCATTGGAGCTTCTGCTCACCAGGCCTGGTCTGCAAATATATTCACTACCGTTTCCGACATGTTTCCCAAAAAAATGATTGCCTCTATCATTGGAATAGGTGGAATGGCTGGAGGAATTGGTGGAGTTATTATTTCAAAATTTGGGGGGTGGTTATTCGACAAATACAAATATCATGGTATTGCACATTCAATAGAATTAGCCAAAAAAAATCATCTAGACCTATTCTTACTCAAAATCAAACAATTACATTTAACCAATAACAATGGCATTTTAGTGGATGTTGATCATAAAGAAATTTTAAGTAATTCCAATGAAATAATAGCAACAATAAAACAAATAGATGTATTTCAATTTAATCATTTCGTAGCGTTACAACAAACAGCAATTCATAACAGTATGACAACAGCTTATACAATTATGTTTTCTTTTTGCGCCACTGCTTATTTATTCGCTTGGTTATTAATGAAACTATTAGTCCCTAAAGAACAAATTATTAAAATATAATCAATATTTATGTTAAGTGTTATAACTCAAGCCCAAAAAAACACAAACAACACAGCGGTAATTTCAAATAATCAGCAATATACCTATGGCCAATTGTTGAAAGAAGCTCAGCAATTAGCCCTTTCATTATTAAATGGGGAAGATGATCTTTTAGAACAACGGGTAGCTTTTATGGTTAATCCAGGTTTTAATTACATCAAAACTTTATGGGCAATTTGGTTAGCTGGAGGCGTAGCCGTGCCATTATGTTTAACGCACCCATTGCCATCATTAACTTATGTATTGATGGATACAGCATCATCTGTAATAATTCTTGAAGAAGAATATAGTAATACATTAAGTGATTATTCAATTAACAATAATCTTACTTTAATTGTATTAGAAAAACTTTCTTCAGTAGAAGAAATCGTTTTGCCAGATGTAGATCATAACAGGATGGCATTAATCCTATACACAAGTGGTACAACCAATAAGCCCAAGGGAGTTGTTACAACCCATAAAAATATTGAAACTCAAATTGCTACCTTGGTAGATGCATGGAAATGGACTTCAACAGATCATACATTATGTATTTTACCATTACACCACGTTCACGGTATCATCAATGTAATTGGCTGTTCTATGTGGAGTGGCGCAATTTGTGAATTTATCCCAAGCTTTTCAGTTACAGAAATATTTGAGTTGTTTAAAAAAGGATGTTTAAATGTTTTCATGGCTGTGCCAACTATTTATTTTAAATTAATAGCTTATTTTGATACCTTAAGTAGCAGTGAACAAGCATCTTTATTTAATTCAATGCAGAAATTTCGATTAATGGTTTCTGGATCTGCTGCATTACCTATTAGTGTAATGGAAAAATGGTATCAAATTAGTGGTCATAATTTATTAGAAAGATATGGCATGACAGAATTAGGTATGGCAATTAGTAATCCATATAATGGTGAAAGACGAGCAGGATATGTTGGAGAACCATTGCCTGGTGTAGCGGTAAAATTGGTAGATGAGAATTATAACGAAGTTAATATTGGTCAACCTGGAGAAATTATTGTTAAAGGAAACAATGTTTTTAAAGAATATTGGAAAAATAAACAAGCAACCCATGAATCTTTTACAGATGATGGCTGGTTTAAAACAGGTGATATAGCTATTATTGAAGATGGCTATTATAAAATAATGGGAAGGAGTTCGGTGGATATAATAAAATCGGGAGGATATAAAATATCTGCTTTAGAAATTGAAGAAGTTCTACGTGAATATGATTCAATTTCCGATTGTGCTGTAGTTGGATTGCCAGATGACGAATGGGGCGAATTAATTGTTGCTGCAGTTGTTTTAAAAGACGAATTAATATCGATAGATATTAATGAGTTGTCTGCATGGATGGTTAATAAAATTGCGCATTATAAAAAACCTAGAAGATTTCTTTTTGTAAAAGAATTACCCAGAAACGCAATGGGAAAAGTTGTAAAAAATGAAGTAAAAAAAATATTTTAATATGATAAAGAAACTA
Organism: Sphingobacteriia bacterium; assembly: GCA_947452295.1. Taxonomy (GTDB): domain Bacteria; phylum Bacteroidota; class Bacteroidia; order Chitinophagales; family Chitinophagaceae; genus Sediminibacterium. The sequence goes on along the minus strand of CANGCK010000041.1, from coordinate 10,464 downwards.
TTTGTTACTGCATTCATTTTTGTTTGTATACATAATTTATATGCTCAGAAAAGATTTCAACAGGAAGTTTTTTCAACTGTCGATTCCATCACTAACATACTATATGGCAAAGCTGTTAATCTAAAAGGAAAAAATGAAGATTTGTTGTTAGATATAATAGCTCCTCCTTTATCTGATACTATGAAAAAAAGACCACTCATTCTTTTCATTCATGGTGGCGGATTTCAGAGCAATTCAAAAACAGGTTCATTTAGCTCGATGCTGTGTGTAACATTTGCTAAACTAGGATATGTTGCTACTACAATTGATTATAGACTTGGTATTGAAAAATCAAAAACACAAAAAGATTATTTTGAAGCGATGTACCGCGCTCAACAAGATGGAAAAGCTGCTGTTCGATTTTTTAAAAGGCATGCTGAAAAATATGGAATAGATACTGCTCAGATATTTATTGTGGGTAGCTCTGCAGGATCTAAAACTTGTTTGGCAATGGCATATATGGATGAAAAAGATATTCCTAAGGAGATAGACACTAATAAATGGGGTAGTTTAGAAGGTGAGAGTGGAAATGATGGATACTCTTCAAAAGTAGCAGGAGTAATCAATAATTGGGGTGCATTAATTGATTATAAATGGATCAATAAAAATGACATACCATTATTTAATGTTGCAGGTCTAGATGATAAAACAGTTCCTTTTGATAGTTCATTTGATTATCATGGATTTAAATACGGCCCTTATACTTTGTATGAACATTGTTTAAATATAGGAATACCTACCGGATGGAGACCATTTGTAAATACCGGTCATACGCTCGATAATAACAAAATAAAGCAAGATAGTGCTATTCAATCTATTGCTAAGTGGGTTTATGCACAATTAAGTATTTCAAAACAAAAGAATGAAGAAGGGGTATACCGTTATGAAAAAGACATACAAAAATTTGATACACTAAATTTAGTAGAAACACATGCCGATTCTGCAATATTGTTTCTTGGTAGTTCTTACATACGTATGTGGAAAAATATTCGGAAAGACATTGAATACGCAGACATCATTCATCGAGGTTTTGGCGGATCTAATTTAAGAGATGTGGCTTTTTATATAAAAAGAATTGCTTATCCACATAAGCCTAAAGCCATTTTTATGTATGTAGGAAATGATATTGTAGCATCTGCAAAAGACAAATCACCCGATCAGGTGTTGGAATTATTTAAATATATAGTAAAACGATTAAGAGAAAAATTTCCCAATACACCTATAACATGGCTTCAAATATCGCCTAGTGAAAAGCGTTGGACTGTTTGGGATCAGGTGCAACAAGCCAACGCATTGATTAAACAATATTGTAGTTCACAAAAAAATCTCTTTTATATCGAATTCCAAGATGCTTTTTTAGGTTCAGATGGACTGCCTAAAAAAGAACTCTATTTATCAGACAAGTTGCATTACAATGAAAGTGGATATAGTGTATGGGGTAATAGAATTAAAAATCAAATTAAAGAAATTTTAAAAAATCAGTAATATGAAAATCTATGGTGTTGCATTATTGGCATTCTGTTTTTTAGTAGGTCATATTTTGGGAGATTTTTTAGGTAAAGCATTTCACTTAAATGGAAATTTAGGGGGTGTGGGTTTTGCAATGCTGATGTTGATTTTGCTAAATGATTTCTTTAAAAGAAAGAAACTCTTAGCAGAAGAAACAGAATCGGGTATCTTATTCTGGAGTAAGATGTATATACCGGTAGTTATTGCCATGTCTTCAACTCAAAATGTAAAAGCCGCTTTGTCCGGCGGCTGGTTGGCTTTATTAGTTGGCTTATTTGCTACAATGGCCTGTTATTTTTTTATTCCTATTATGTCTAAATTGAAACTAAATAAATAGTCTTATGTTTTTTATTCAGAATAATTTTCACCAATCTCAATTGTTTTCTATTCCATTATTTGAATATTTACAACCAATAATTGAGATTTTACAAAAAAACGGATTGGTATTTTCCTTTTTGTTAGTTGGTTTAATTATGTACATATCATATTTAGTTTCTAAAAATCTTACCAATCATAAAATTCCCGGCGCTGCAATAGCTATTAGTTTCGGATTGTTTGTAGCTTATTTAGGTAATGGAGAAAAAGGCATCGCTTCTATTCCTATTTTTTCTGGCATGGCTATTTTAGGAGGGTCAATGTTACGCGACTACTCAATAGTGTCAACGGCTTTGGGAGCTAGTTTTACTGAAATTAAAAAAACAGGATTAGTAGGCTTACTCTGTTTGGTAATTGGAACAGTTTTAGCATATGTAGTAGGCGGCTCAATTGCTTTTATGATGGGGTATAATGATGCAAAAAGTATTGCAACAATTGGTGCCGGTGCATGTACATTTATTGTTGGTCCTGTTACAGGATCTGCTGTGGGCGCAAGTTCATCAGTAATTGCTATTAGTATTGCAATTGGAGTAATTAAGTCTGTAATTGTAACCATAGCTACTCCTTTTGTAGCAAAAAAATTTGGAATTATTGATCCACATAACGCAATGATTTTTGGTGGTTTAGTTGGTTCTACCAGCGGAGTATCTGCCGGGTTGGCAGCAACTGATCCGAAACTTGTACCTTATGGTGCTTTAACTGCAACGTTTCATACCGCTATGGGGTGTTTATTATGCCCATCAATACTTTATTATCTAACCCTAATAATAGTTCAGTAAAATTATATTTCAATAGTGTTTTAACCGAAAAACAATATCGAATTACCCCCCCACGTTGCATATATTGTTTTAATGATACCAATTACTATTTAATCTTACATGTGATTTATTAGTATTATAATAAATATTAAGCAATAATTGAGTTTCAATGTTGTAACTTCGAATAATTGATTGCTGTTTAAATAGGTGCATCGTAAACAGTTTATAAAAATTATTACAGGAGGAGCCATCATGAAGGGTATTCAAACATTAAGCAGCTTTAATACTTTTACCAATCAAATAGAACAACAGGATTATTTAATGCCCGTTTTGTTTATAGGGCATGGTTCCCCAATGAATGGTATTGAAAACAATACATTTAGTCAACAATGGGCAAAAATAGCAGCAGAAATCCCTACACCCAATGCGGTTGTAGTAATTTCGGCACATTGGTTTACAAAAGGTACATATATCACAGAAATGGATGCACCTCCAACTATTCACGATTTTGGTGGTTTTCCGCAAGCATTATTTGACGTGCAATATCCGGCCCCCGGCAATCCACTATTAGCACGTGATACAGCAGCTATGATCCATTCAACTAATGTAGAACTTTCCCACGATTGGGGATTAGACCATGGTACCTGGACTATTGTACGACATATGTATCCCCTTGCCAATATTCCTGTATTGCAGTTGAGCATCGATTATACGAAAGGTGCCCAATATCACTATACACTTGCCAAAGAAATATGTGCGCTTCGCAAAAAGGGGGTGCTAATTATTGGTAGTGGAAATATGGTACATAATTTAAGGATGGTTGCATGGGACAAACTAAATGAACCTGAATTTGGTTTTGATTGGGCCATTCAAATGAACGAAACTTTTAAAAAGCTAATTACGAATAACCAACATCAACCCCTTATTCAATACAATCAATTAGGAAAAGAAGCCCAGTTGGCAATTCCAACCCCCGAACATTATTTACCTTTAATATATACCCTAGGCTTGAAAGGCGAAAAAGACCCTATTTCATTTTTTAATGACAAAGCTGTTGGAGGATCATTAACTATGACGTCTGTTAAGTTTGGCTAAACACCCAACACTCTCCTAAAAATTTTAATACAATTTTCCTAAAAGCTATAATATTTTTTTTATTTTTATAAGGGATAAATAATGGCTTACGCTGCTTTAATAATGAATTATTATATGTTTTGATGTGCTTTTTATTCAATATTTCTATTTGGTCATTATTAATTTTAATGATTTATACATATTATAATTATATATTTAGTGTTCCCCAAAATATTTATCAATCTCCCTAAAAAAAAATTATATAAGTTTTGCTAATCCGATTTTAAATCTATAATTTGAAACTCAATTTTAAGAAAATCATCATTTAAATCAATGAAATTATATTAATTATTACCGCATATCATTTTAATTAACATGCTCAGTAAAATAAATAAAAACTTTTTTTCATTTTTCATCAACCAAAACACGAAGCATATGACACGATTTCTATCAGTTCTTTGTAGTGTTCTGTGTATGTTCTCCGTAACATTCGCACAAACAAGACAAGTAACCGGAAAAGTAACAGGCCCCGACAATCAGGGTGTAGCCACAGCTACAATTAAAGTAAAAGGCAGCAATGCTGCAACAGCAGCCGGTGCAGATGGTTCTTTTACCATTTCAGCGCCAGCAGGTAGTTTTGTTTTACAAGTTTCATCATTGGGTTTTGCATCCAAAAATGTAACTGTAGGAGCAGATCAAACTAGCGTAAATGTATCTTTAGCAACCCAAGCAGAAGACTTATCAGAAGTGGTAGTTACTGCCCTAGGTGTTAAACGCGAAAAGAAAATGTTAACCTATGCATCTCAGCAGGTTGCTGGTGATGAACTTAGAAAAGCAGCTAACACTAACTTTATGGAAGCATTAAGTGGTAAAGCAGCTGGTATCGATATTAAAGTAAGTAGTTCAGGTGCCGGTGGTTCTACAAGAGCTATTCTTAGAGGTAATAAATCACTTACAGGATTAAGTGAAGCCCTTTATGTAATTGATGGGGTACCAATGGTAAACAACAAAACTGGTCAGGCATCTGGTTCTTATGGTGCAACTGACGGTGGTGATGGTCTTTCTGCCATTAATCCTAATGACATTGAAAGCATCAACGTATTAAGAGGTGCAAATGCATCTATCCTTTATGGTAGCCAAGGTGCTAATGGGGTAATATTAATTACTACTAAAAAAGGCAGAAGCGGAAAAGCATCTGTAGATGTAAATGCTAGTACTGTATTTGAAAAAGTTAGTGGTTTACCAGAATTTCAATTTAATTATGGTGCAATTGGAGGCGGAGAAAAAAGCTGGTCTTCACTAAAAAGCAATGTTTACCAAAAGAATTATATTAATGATTTCTTTCAAACTGGTGTAACTTCTAATAATTCTGTTTCAGTTAGTGGTGGTAGCGATAAAACTACTGCATTCTTCTCTTACGGAAATGTTTCTGCTAAAGGAGTAATGCCTACAAATACTTACGATAAACATAATATTACTTTAAACCAATCTACTAAAGTATCCGACAGATTAACTGTAAGTTCAAATGTGATATTTTCTGTAGAAGATGCTAAAAATCGTTCGGGTTCGGGTTACTATAACAACCCTTTAACTGGATTGTATTTGTTTGCTCGTGAAAGAGATTTTGATTTTTACAAAAATTATTACCAAAATTTCAATGCAACCAGAAATATTAACCAAATGACTTGGTATTCTGGATATGAAGCATTAAACAACCCTTATTGGGAAATTTACAGTAACTCTAAGTTAGACCAAAGAAAACGCGTAATTGCTAATCTTAAGTTATCTTATGAGATCGCTAAAAACCTTAAATTCGAAACCAGAGGTAATATCGATTATGCCAATATTTTAAGAGATTTCAGATATGCAGCAGGCGGTAATCCAGTAAGTGTAAGTACTAATGGTACTTGGAACTATGCTAAATATACCGATCAATCTATCTATGCTGATGGAATCTTAACTTACAACACCAAATTTGGTGAATTAAGTGTAAACGCATTAGCGGGAGGTAGCTACCAAAAAAATACTTTTACCGATGGTATGAGTGTAGGAAATGGGACTACTGCTTTAATGTATCCTAATTTCTTCTCATTCTCTAATATGCCTTACCAGGTGGTATTTAACCAAACTTTTAGCAATGTGTTGAAATACGGCGCATTTGCTAACTTGCAATTAGGCTATAAAGAAGCTATATTTTTAGACGTTGCTGCTCGTAATGACTGGGCTTCTACCTTAGCACTTACAGGTAACCAATCTTATTTCTACCCAGCAGTAGGTTTGTCTGCTATCATCAGCCAAATGGCTACAATGCCTCAGTTTATCTCTTTCTTAAAAGTTAGAGCTTCTCATTCAGAAACTGGTAATGAAGTACCTTATAATGTGGTTAATCCTTACAACTCTATTGGTAGTGCCGGTGGCCCTACTGGTATTGGTGGTATTACAAGAAATAGCCAAGTTCCTTTCGATAACTTAAAGCCTGAAATTATAAAAGGGGATGAGTTTGGTATCGAGTTGAAATTGTTTAAAAATAAAATTGGTATCGAAGCAACTTATTACAATACTGCAAGTACTAACCAATTCTTATCATTATCAGCTCCTTCAGGTTCTGGTTACAGCACTTACTATGTAAATGCCGGTAAAATTGTGAACAAAGGTTTTGAAATGAATATTGATGCAGAAGTAATAAAAACAAAAGATTGGAGATGGAAAACAGCAGTGAATCTTTCTACCAATAAAAATGAAATTGTAGAATTAATCGCTTCAAATCCTGGCTATCAAGTACAAACTGGTGATGAAGGCTTCACTAACTTAATTAAAGCTGGTGGCTCTTTTAATGATGTGTATATTTACAAATTTAACAGAAATGCTGCAGGTCAAATTGTGTTAGACGCTTCAGGTGCACCAACTAAAACAGCTGCTTTTGAAAAAGTAGGTAATGTAAATCCAAACTATGTAGTTGGTTGGAATAACACAGTTGCGTACAAAAATTTCACTTTAAGCGCTTTAATCAATGGTAAGTTTGGCGGTATCGCTTTCTCTAAAACAGAAGCTTTCTTAGATTCTTATGGTGTTAGTAAAAGAACTGGTGATGCAAGAGATGCAGGTTCAATTGCTATCAATGCAATCAAAGGATCAACTCCAGTAACTTCTATTAGCCCAGCTTTATATTACAGCACAATTGGAGATAGAAATGGTATTATGGAGCCTTATGTATTCTCTAGAACCAATGTTCGTTTAGGTCAGTTGGCTTTAGGTTATACCTTAAAAATGAAAAATGCTAAGTGTCCTGTAAAAGATGCTACAATTTCTCTTGTAGGTAGAAATTTATTCTTCTTCTACAAAGATGCACCGTATGATCCTGAAGTATCTATGAGTACAAGCAACAATATGCAATCAAATGATGTATTTGCTTTGCCTGCAACTAGATCTTATGGATTTAACGTTAAGCTTACTTTTTAATAAAAATTAAATAATTGAGTATGAAACATATTTTTTATGCATGCCTATTAATGGTTGCTTTCAGTTCTTGTACTAAGAACTTTGAGAGTATTAACCAAAACCCCAATCAAATCTCCGATGAGATGTTGAAACAGGATTTCAACTTGGTTGGATCTCCATTCTCCGGAATGTTATACGAACTTCATGGTAACCAAGGAAGCCAAACACAAGAAGATTTGTGTTATGACTCTTGGATGGGGTATATGAATACACCTACAGGGTTTGTTTCTAATAAAAACAATACTACCTACTACATCCAATGGAACAGCTATTGGGGTCGTGAATACAATAACGTAATGTCTCCAGCAAGACAAGTTATTAGATTAGCAAAATCAAACAATTTACCATTGTTTGCTACTTGGGCTAATTTAATTCGTATTCTTTCTATGTCTCGTTTAACAGCTGTTCACGGACCAATTATTTATTCAAATTATGGCTCAACCGCTGCTAGCATTCCTTATGATAAAGAATCTGATTTATATAGCTTATTCTTCAAACAATTAGATACTATTCAAACAGAATTCAACGCAAATAAAAGCTACACTGGATTTAAAAATTTCGATCCATCATTCAAAGGAAATATTCCTGCATGGATGAAAGTGGTAAACTCTTTGCGTTTAAAATTGGCTTTACGTATTGTAAAAGCTGATCCTGTATTAGCTAAAACTGAAGGTGAAAAAGCATTGAAAGATCCTGCAGGATTGATTGCTGCCAATTCAGACAACTTCCTTATTTCTCAGTTAGGAAATATTATGCCAGTAGGTATGATTTGCTTCCAATGGAATGATACCCGTATGGGTGCTCCAATGGAGTCTATGTTAATTGGATTAAAAGACGGAAGAATTTCTAAATATTATGCTCCAGTTAATGATCCGGCTTTATATGCAGATCATCCTACTGCGCCATATAAAGGTATTCGCAATGGTGCTTATATCATCAATAAAGACGATAGAGTTCCATTTTCAACTGTTTCAACTGATTTCAATAGCGTGCAAACAAGACGTCACATGACTGCTGCTGATGTAGCTTTCATGAAAGCTGAAGCTGCACTTAGAGGTTGGGCTCTTGCAGGTGATGCTAAAACCAATTATGAAAATGGCGTGAAATTGTCATTTGCAGATTGGGGTGCAGGTGGTGTGGATGCTTATTTAGCTGATGCAACAAGTAAACCAATTGATTATGTGGATCCTAAAGATGCACGTAATAACTTTACTACACCATCTACAATTACTGTAGCTTGGAATGATGCAGATCCTAATGAATTGAAATTAGAAAAAATCATTACTCAGAAATACATCAATTCATTCACCAACACATTAGATGCTTGGGTTGATTTTAGAAGAACAGGGTATCCTAAAATACCTAATGTGGCTAAAAACGACAGTAACTCTGATTGGGGTGTAATTCCTGCTAATGAGTGGATTAAAAGAATGCCATTCGTTAATGCTGAAAGAACAGGAAATAAAGCTGCTGTTGATGCTGCTGTAGCTACAATGGGTACCGGTGCTAAAGATGATATCGCTACCCGTTTATGGTGGGATATTGCTACTGTGCCAAACTTCTAACTGGTCTCAAAACATAGTTTAATAAAAAAATCCCTTCTACAAAATTTGTAGAAGGGATTTTTTTATTGCTGAATGCCCTACTTAATAATATCACCCTTTTCCGTTGTTTTAATACGCATACGCTCATCGCCATTTTCTAATATAAGTTTGTACACTTTTTTAGGATCAGCAGCATTATCATGATAAAAATTTACTCTATATACATCTTTATAAATTCTCCAATCAGGATAATATCTTTTCACCGATTCTCTAACATCATATGGCAATGCTACGTTCTTAAATCTTTCTGCAGTTCGCAACAATTTTCCTTCTTTGTCATAGGTAGCCAATATTTCCCCTTCGGGAATATAAAATGATACAAAATACTCATCATACTCGTCTTCATAAAACTCCGATTTTTTTATGTCGTAACTCGCAGCCCTGTGTTCTAGTAGTCTAACAGGTTGAGCTGATGATGGATCATTCACCGCTTTCAAATAACGATAATTTAAACTTACTACCGTTACGCCAGGTAGTGTGGTGTCTTGACTCATTAACCGGCCGCTCATTCCGGAAAAAAATAAGCAAAGCAGTAGTCCTACATGTAATGTTTTCATAGTGGATGTATTTATGTTAATTAATGCTTCCCTTTATAGAGAAATGAATAACGAAATTATTCTTACATTAAAACCTTGTAAATGATGCGAATTAACAATGTGCTTGATTCTAATCATAGCAATTCAATTATTAAAAAATGATTCGCCGAATTTATATTGTAAAATAGAGGATGCAATGCTGAAAATAACTTATATTTAAGTAGCCATTTAATACAATAATCATGAGTCAACGTAGGAGATTTATCAAGCAAATTACTTTAGCGTCTGCCGCAGCTATTGCCAATACTAATTTTGCGCATGCCAATTTCTTTTCAACCGACACCATTCGTGTAGCAACTATTGGCGTGAATGGAATGGGATGGGCAAATACAATGGCCGCAATAAAAGTAAAAAATGTAGAAGTTGTAGCCCTTTGCGATATTGATGCAAATGTATTAAACACACGTAAACAAGAACTTTTGCTGAAACAACCCAATGTAAAGCAAGTGGATACTTATGGCGATTATCGGCAAATTTTAGACCGAAAAGATATTGACGTGGTAATTATTGGCACACCCGATCATTGGCATGCCTTGCAAATGATACATGCTTGTGCAGCAGGTAAACATGTTTATGTAGAAAAACCTGCCGGTAATTCAATTGGTGAATGTGATGCCATGATTAATGCTAAAAATAGGTACAACCGAATTGTTCAAGTAGGACAGTGGCAAAGAAGTCAGCAGCATTTTAAAGATGCATTAAACATAGTTCATTCCGGACAACTAGGTAATATTAGAACAACAAAAGTATGGTGTTACCAAGGTTGGATGCGCCCTCAACCAGTTGTGCCAAATAGTATACCCCCCGCTCATATTGATTACAAAACCTGGTTAGGCCCTGCACCAATTGTGCCCTTTAATACTAGTCGTTTTCATTTTCATTTCAGATGGTTTTGGGATTACGCCGGTGGATTGATGACCGATTGGGGTGTTCACTTATTAGATTATGCTGTGCAAGGCATGAAAGCCGCTAACCCTATTTCTGTTAGTGCTTTAGGTGGTAAATTTGCTT
>CANGCK010000040.1 GCA_947452295.1 Sphingobacteriia bacterium | reverse complement strand
TAGCGGAGTAAGTTTATTTACTTATTGCTTTCTTCAACTCTTCTAAAGTAACAATACCTTGTGTACGCCAAGTTTCCTTTCCATCCTTAAATACAATAAATGTAGGAAGTGCTATAAAATTCAAATACTTCATTACACTTATATCATTGCCTCCGTCTACTTTTATGAAGGTATAGGTATTACCTATTTCTTTTTGCAATTGTTGTAGAACAGGCTCCATTTTTTTACAAGGAGGACACCATTCTGCACCAATATCTACTAATGCCACTTTAGCACCAATAACCATCGACTGAAATGCAGCTACAGATAATTCTGCTGGCGGATTATTGGCAATAACTGGCTTACCTTCCATCTTCCAAGATGATAATCCACCTCCTAAATTGTACACATCTTTAAAGCCTTGTGACTTTAATGCTTCCATTGCTTGTCCGCTTCGCACACCAGAAGCACAATACAATAAAACAGTTGCTGACTTGTCTAAATACTGAATTCTATCTGCAAATTGCGCTTTATCTAACCAATTGGCTTGTAAGGCATTGGGCAAATGTGCTGTTTGGTATTCACCAGCTGTTCTAACATCTAACAATTGAACTTTAGGTGCTGCCATTTTTTGCTCGAACTCACCGGCCGTTAATACGCCAGACTGGCTATTCAGATTGCATGCTACTAAAAATACAGTTGAAAAAAGCAAACAATAATATTTTATATTTTTTTTCATTCCTTAAAGATTTTTATTTCGATGTTATTAAATGATAAAATTACAATGTTTTAAGCTTTTAGCACTCTCCATTCGGCAGGATAATAATTATTTACTCTATTAGGTAATACTTTAACCCAGCCCAAAAAAACATTCGCAAATTTTATCAAATACCATCCTTGTTTGGCATCTAGTTGTAATTCACTTCGTCGCAAATATTGCAATGCCTGTGATTGATCTACATCGATAAAAGGCAAGCTTGATTTATTGACAACCGACATTGCCAACTCGTGAGAGGGTATCATGTCTTTACCCTTGGGAGTACCAATTTCGATACCCGCTTTTTTGATATACAATACATTGGCTAATTGTTGCAATGTATTCATCCATTCATTCGAAATAATGCGGATGGCTTCATTTTGTTTGAAAGCTGAATATCCATCGGGCATTGCAAAAAATTGTTGCATTAAAGCCATTTCAGGTTTAGTAGGTTTGGGCAAATTAACTTCTTTTAATTTTGCAATTGAATGGGGGGCTGACTTTATAAATGCAGCAATAAAAAAACCTTCCCCTTCTACTAAATTTGGATAAAAACGAAAACCAGGTGCTCCACAATGTTTTGCAGAGGTTTGTACAATATTCCATTCGCTTTCAATTGGTATCTGCAAAGGTTGCATACCCATATTTGCTACCAACCAATCGGCTATTTTTTCATCTTCTTCCACAGAATAAGAGCAGGTTGAATACAACAGCATACCCCCTTCTTTTAATGAAGGAACAATTGCAGCTAAAATCCTTTCTTGACGCTGGCTACAATGCAATACATTTTCTTCGCTCCACTCTTCAATTGCAGTTGGATCTTTCCTAAATAGTCCACTACCACTGCAAGGTGCATCAACAACAATTACATCAAAATAACCTTCTAGCTGTTTAAAATGTTCTGGATCGTTGTTGGTAACTATAACATTAGGCTGCCCCCATTTCGTGATATTTTCAACTAGTATAGCTGCGCGCGACTTAATCACTTCATTGGCAACTACTAATCCATCATAAAAATAACTGGCCAATAAAGTACTTTTGCCACCAGGGGCGGCGCATAAGTCTAATACCTTTTTGCCTTTTGTTTCACTACCCACTAGTTGTTCCAATGCATGCCATAAAAACATACTACTGGCTTCTTGTACATAATATGCGCCTGCATGAAAAATTGGATCTAAAGTAAAGGATGGCCGTGATGATAAATAGTATCCTTGCTTACACCAAGGGATGGATTTTTTCCTGATATCAGTAAAAGGCTGGGCATTTTTAAACGGATTTAAACGAATAGAAGTAACCTGTTCACCCGAAGCATGTACCGCTTCAAATGCATTATTATCAAACCCTTTAACAGTGCTTAATGCGTTTAATAACTGAACAGGAAGCCCCATATAGTATAAAGTAGTTTCGTTATTGATTGGCTAATCGAATCAACTCGTAAAAGTTAATTACATACTTTTTATTTCAGCGACCAGTTTTTGTAATGCGGCTTTAGCATCTCCAAATAGCATAGATGTTTTAGGTTGAAAGAATAAAGCATTTTCTATTCCTGCATACCCTGGTTTCATGCTGCGTTTATTTACAATAACCGTTTTTGCCTGTTCAACTTCTAAAATCGGCATACCATAAATAGGAGAAGCAGGATCAGTTTTAGCCGCAGGATTTACCACATCATTCGCTCCCAAAATAAGGACCACATCTGTTTGTTTGAACTCGTCGTTAGCCGCTTCCATTTCTAATAACTTATCATAGTCTACATCGGCCTCAGCCAACAATACATTCATATGGCCTGGCATTCTACCAGCCACAGGATGAATGGCATATTTAACATCAACACCTTTTTCTTCCAATATTTTTTCTAATTCGTGACAAATATGTTGTGCCTGCGCAACGGCCAATCCATATCCGGGTACAATAATAACTTTGTTGGCATAGCTCATACAAACCGCAGCATCACTTAATGCAATTTCTTTGTAGCTACCGGTTACCGCTTGTTGCGTTCCTCCGCTGGAGGCACCAAATGAACCTATTAATACATTCAGCAAACTTCTGTTCATTGCTTTACACATTAATATGGTTAACAGCGTACCAGCAGCCCCTACCAAAATACCACCGGTTAGCATTACCTGATTGTTGTATAAAAAGCCCCCACAAGCAGCGGCAACACCAGTGAAGGAATTTAATAAGGAAATTACCACCGGCATATCGGCTCCACCAATTGGCAAAACAAATAATACCCCATACACCAGGGATGCTACTAAAACAACATAAAATAATGGCAGTGTATCGGCAGTTAAATTCACTATTAAATACGCAGATAATGCAATGGCAAAAACAAATAATACAATATTGAAAACTTGTTGTCCTTTAAAAGAAAAATCTTTGATGCTGCCATTTAACTTACCCCAGGCAATGATACTTCCGGCAAAAGAAACCGAGCCAATTATAAGCCCTGCAAAAATACTGAGATAAGTTGCATAGGGCACTTCTGTTAAAGGTGCAGCAACGCTTGCGATAGAAAAATGGTGGGTAATATGTTTAAACTCAATAATAGAGATTAAAGCAGCACAAGCGCCTCCCATGCCATTAAACAAGCTCACCAATTCCGGCATGGCCGTCATCTTTACTTTTTTGGCAGCCAGTACACCAATTATAGTCCCTACAATTAATGCAGAAAAAATCCATTCATAATTATGCAATCCTTCCCCATTTTCCTGATATAAAAAAATGGTTCCTATAATAGAGATGGCCATTCCAAATGCAGCAACCAAATTCCCTTTACGAGCAGATTCAGGATGCGACAGCATTTTTAAACCAACTATAAAAGTGATTGATCCTATCAAATAACAAAGTGTAAGCAGATTTAGTTCCATGATTATTTTTTCTTCTTAAACATTTCAAGCATTCTATCGGTCACCACAAATCCTCCCACCACATTTAATGTACCTAACAGCACTGCCAAAAATCCGATGATTAATGCAGCATAATTTCCCATTTCTACTCTTCCCATTACTATAATAGCGCCAATAATAACCACACCGTGTATGGCATTGGCGCCACTCATTAATGGTGTATGTAATACACTCGGCACCCTTCCAATTACTTCTATTCCTAAAAAAATCGACAATACTACAATGTATATAATGTTTATATGCTGGTGCAAATAGTTTAATATCGTTTCCATTCCAATAATTTATTGTTGTTCAATTAGTTCAGCTATACGAGTATGCGTAATAGCCCCATCATGTGTTATACAACAGCCTTTCACCAAATCATCTTCAAAATTCAATTGCAGGTTGCCAGTTTTATCAATAATGAGTTGTAAAAAATTCAATACATTTTTTCCATATAATTTACTGGCATCCCAAGGCATATCTGCTGCAAGTTGACTATTACCCACAAGCGTTACTCCATGCAATAGAATGGTTTCATTATTTTTCACACCAAATACATTACCACCTGTAGATGCTGCTAAATCTATTACTACTGAGCCTGGTTTCATTTGTTGTAACATAACTTCAGTAATTAACAAGGGGGCTTTATTACCTTGCAATTGAGCGGTTGCAATGATAATGTCGGCTTTAGCAACGGACTCCGTTAAACGTGCTTGTTGTTTTTGTTTGAATTCATCCGATTGTTCAACAGCATAACCTCCAGCTTTTGAAGCATCTGCTGCACCTTCCACTTCAATAAATTTGGCACCCAAACTCATTACTTCTTCTTTTACAGCTGGTCGGGTATCCGACACTTCTACTACAGCACCCAATCTTTTTGCAGTAGCAATAGCTTGTAAACCAGCTACACCAGCACCTAATATTAATACTTTAGCAGGTGCAATACTTCCTGCAGCAGTCATAAACATAGGAAAATAACGAGGGAATAAATTAGCTGCCAACAGTACAGCTTTGTAACCAGCAATATTAGCTTGGCTACTCAATACATCCATCGATTGTGCTCGGGTAGTACGCGGAATCATATCTAAACTAAAGGTGGTTAGTTTTTGGTCAGCCCACTTTTTCATTAATTGATACTGAAACAGCGGTTGATAAGTACCAATTAAAACAGTCCCCTCTTTAATGAGCTGAAGCGATGATTCAGGAATAGCACCATAAACTAATAAAACATTGGCTTGTTGAAGAATTTTATCACGTGGTTCAACCGAAACTTGTTTCTGAAGATATAATGCATCTGCTGCAAAAGCCGCATCACCAGCACCAGCTTCTACCCAAAGGGTGTTGCCGTTTTTTACTAAAGCTTCTGCTTGTTCTGGTAGAATGGATACTCTTTTTTCTCCGTTTTGCTCTCTTAGAATACCGATTATCATGCCTAAAATTACGGCATTTTTTTGAACCTAAATAATAAGTTATTTGGAAGGGATATTTTTTGCATAAGTCTTTATTAAAACCTAATCACAAAATGCTGTTTTTCTTGCTGCTCTTTACGTAAAAAAACCAAGCCAATAAAAAACAAATCTATGGTTAAAGATACTGCAGGATCTTGCTTTACTTCTTCCCAAGCTCCTTCCATTTCTTTGCTCCAATGTATATCGTCTAGAATAATGATTGTATTAGGATTAGACTTCGTTAATACCTGTTTGAAATACCGTATTGTAGGTTCATATCGATGATTGCCATCTAAAAAAGCAAAATCTATACTATTTAATTGATCTAGGGTGGCTGCTAGCGTGTAATCGAAATTACCTGTTACTAACTTAATATTGTTCAATGCCAGATCATTAAAATTTGTCCGTGCTAATTGAGCTATAGATTTGGCCCCTTCCATGGTAATTATTTTAGAAGCGGGATTGGCATTTGCTAAATATGCAGTTGTTACACCCAATGATGTACCCAATTCTATTATAGTAGCAGGATTAACATATTGCACCAACCTAAACAAAAGCTGACTATATTTTTTAGGTTTGAGGGAAGAAGCCGCTATTGTTGAAATTTTTCGAATGGGTGATTTCTTAACCCTCGAACCAGCACCAAAATCTTCAATAGTAATTGATTCATTCGTCTTCAACATTTTATTTCTTATTGATTCAATTCGATGGTAAGCACTGTAATTGCGTTTATCATTCAATACGCTGATTATCAAATCAAATACATATGGAGAATGTACACCATGTCCTTTCCCATTTGATGCAGTTAAATAGTACCAAATATATTTTACAGCAAGTTGAAACGGATTATACATTATAATTTACTTTTTGAGATGGATGTTGTTTCAAGAGCCAAAGTAGTGCATAAGTAGCACAGAACAAGCTGAAACAATATAGAATGGATAAAAAAACATTTTGCCAATCGAAAATGTGCATTGAACTAGTCCAACAGAGGTTTAACAATATAAGTAGAGAAAATAAAAAACTATTCCTACATTTTGGAATCAATAAAAAGAAGGGTACTACTATTTTACTAATTTGTTTTACTACAAATTCATCTGACAAAAATTGCATGGAAGTATTAACTGAAATTTGTTCATTGATAGATCGAAATAATTGCAGAATTCCAATTAAAATTTTAAAGCTATAAATAGCATACATCCATACCAATAAATTAATTGTACTCAACACATTTATACAATATTTATTAAAATGTAGGTACAATAGCGAAAAAATTAACAATATAGGCAATACCGCTATGTATATAGAAGGAATTATTTCCATAGTAGGAAGTTATTTTTCCCATATTTGAAATTCATAGGAATGAATGTGCTTAGCATCGGTAGAATGAAATTCATTGAAGACTAATGTCCATTCATTTTGATTCCAGTCTGGAAAATATGTATCTCCATCTATTGTTGTTTCTACCCTAGTAAAATAAATTCTATTAGCAATAGCTAAAGCTTCTCTATAAATTTCACCACCACCAATTACAAACACTTCATTGTAATCCTTTTGTTTGGCTATTTCGATTGCTTGTTGCAAAGAATGAGCAACACTAGCCCCCTCCGCCTTAAAATCAGCTTGTCGGGTAATTACAATATTTAATCTTCCGTTTAACGGTTTTCCTTGTAATGAATCAAAAGTTTTACGCCCCATCATTACTGGCATTGCCCACGTAGTGTTTTTAAAAAATTTCATGTCATTGGGTAAGTGCCATAGCAGCTGATTATCTTTTCCAATGGCGTTATTAGAAGATGCGGCAACTATTAAAGATACAATCATAAAATTGACAATTGATAATTAACAGTTGAGGATGATCAATTGTTAATTGTTAAATATTTAAACTGCTACAGGTGCTTTAATACCGGGATGGCATTGGTAGTTTTCCAGCGAAAAATCTTCAAAAGTAAAATCAAACAAATTTTTTACTTCAGGATTTAATTTCATTATTGGTAATGGAAACGGCGTCCTACTTAGTTGTATATTTACTTGTTCAACATGATTGTTGTAAATGTGTACATCGCCAAAGCTATGCACAAAATCGCCTAGTTGCAAACCGGTTACTTGCGCCATCATCATGGTAAGCAATGCATAGGAAGCAATATTAAAGGGTACACCTAAAAATACATCTGCACTTCGTTGATATAATTGACAGCTTAATTTACCATCGGCAACATAAAATTGAAATAAACTATGACAAGGCATTAAAGCCATTTCGGATAATTCTGCAACATTCCATGCACTAACAATCATACGTCTGCTATCAGGATTTGTTTTCAATTGATTCAGCACATCAGTAATTTGATCAAATGTGTTACCATTTGCTCCTGCCCAACTTCTCCACTGTTTCCCATAAACCGGACCAAGATCACCATTTTCATCGGCCCATTCGTCCCAAATTTTTACGCCATTTTGTTGGAGGTAACGAATATTGGTGTCACCTTTTAAAAACCACAGCAGTTCATGAATAATACTTTTTAGGTGCAATTTTTTTGTAGTTACCAATGGAAATCCATCTGCTAAATTAAAACGCATTTGATAACCAAAACAGCTTTTAGTACCCGTTCCAGTTCGGTCAGTTTTTTCACTTCCATTTTCTAAGATATGCTGTAATAAATGAAGGTACTGTTCCATAAGGTTTAGTTGTGTGGTAAGATTTAATCCATCAAAGTTGAAACTATTCAGCCAAATCTAAATCTACATGTTTATATTTCCTTCTTCTGAGTTCGAGATTAATCAATGATAGTTCGCGACCTGTTTGACCACTAACACTGGTATTTTCTTCTGCCCTTCTCATCAGGTAGGGTATCACTTCTTTAATCGGACCGAAAGGTAAATATTTACTTACATTGTACCCAGCCTTTGAAAGGTTAAAAGTGATGTGATCACTCATACCATATAGTTGAGAAAAATGCACTTTTGAATGATTATTAGGTAATCCTTTTAGTTTCATTAATTCCAGTGCCAACATATTGCTTCGTTCATTATGCGAGGCAACTACTACCGAAATATCGTTCAGGTTTTCTATACAATACACCACAGCATCATTAAAATCTTTGTCAGTAGCTTCTTTATCTTTATGAATGGGTGATTGATGGTTAAGTTGCAAAGCGCTATCACGTTCTTTTTCCATATAGGCTCCTCTCACTAATTTCATTCCTAGTTTAAAGCCTTTCTGACGAGCTATTTTGTGAGATAACTTTAAAAAATTTAATCTATCATGTCGATACAATTGAACAGTATTATATACAATTACCGATTCTTTATTAAACTCTTCCATCATTTCCATCGTAAGTCTGTCAATAGGATCTTGAATCCAAGTTTCTTCGGCATCAACTAATACCCCAATATTTTTTTCAGCAGCTGCTTCACAAATAGCATACATACGGGCTCTAACACTGTCCCATTCGCTATTTTCTTCTTCATTGTCATGAATTCCACTTCTCAACCGAGGCGCTTCATTGAGCGTTTGCAATAAATCAATCCTAGCAATTCCTGTAACTTTTATGCTGATGAAAGGAATATTAGTTTGTTCGGCTGCATAATTTATTACGCGAATAAATTCTTCGGTAGCAGCATCAAAAAAAGACGCTCCCTCCTTCCCTTCAACACCATAATCTAAAATAATATTTATCCCATATTTATTTAAAAGACTACCCACATTAGCAGTTTCTGCTAGGGTTTCGCCTCCAACAAATTGTTTGAATATTGTTTTACGGATAATGGTGTTTACAAGCGGTATACCTGTTTTCATTACAAAGGGGGTTAAGCGGGTACCTAACTGAACAAACCAATCGTGTCCCATTGTTTTAAATAAAAACCGCGCACTTTTTAATTCTTTGTCGGATTTATATGCAAAAGCATTTTCGGTATTATCAAAGGAAATGTTCATACTTATTAAAGTTCGTTGTGCGAATATCGGAAGATAAAAGCGAGTTAAAAAGTTTAGGGACAATTTCATGAAAAAAAAGTGGCACTATATGGCCTGGTGATTAAATGGTTGAAGTACCATTTCACTAACGACCCCGCTAGAAGGCTGTTGGCACAGAAACCAGATGGCTTTTGCAGCTTCTTCGGTTATGATCATTTTATCACGTTGCACCCTTAAATCAATATTATCCCAAAATGGAGAATCAACCCCACCCAAATATAAATTGGTTATTCTGATATCGGTACGTTTTAGCTCTTCCCTTATACTTTGTAGCATACCGGTTAACCCGTATTTACTTGCACAATAAGCTGCTGCGCCTGCCATAGGTATTTTTCCGAGTACACCTGGAATATTAATAATTAGTCCTTTTTTAACAAGTTTCATTACAGGCAATATCCTTTTTAATAAATAAAAAGTACCGAATAAATTTGTTTGCAAAGTTTGCTCAAACTCAACAGATGTAAGCAAGTCCATTGTTTTTATGATACCAATTCCTGCTGCATTAATTACAATATCTACAACTGGAGAAACAAGTAATAATTGATCAATAGCACTATTAACAGAAGTTTCATTGGCAATATCCATTATCAGCACTTGAGCCTGCGGAATAGTTAATTCAATGGCCAAATTGTTGAGTTTTTCGGCATTTCTACCAGCAACAAATACTTTAGCTCCGCTTCCTACTAATAATCGTACAAGTTGGGTACCAATCCCCCCGGTAGCGCCTGTTACCAATACTGATTTGCCTTTTAGTGATTCCATGGATTTTTTTAATACATAAACAAGTACAAAGGCATATTGTTCTAAATTGATGGAAATAGAAAAATAAAAATAATTTCCTAATAAAATATAGACATTTGCCCATGCAAATTACCGAAACAGAAATATACAAGTATTCCATTCCAATGGTACCATTTACCATTGCTACCGGAACGATGCACTTTGCACAAAATATATTTATTCGCATCCATACAGATACAGGCATTACCGGCGTAGGTGAATGTTCGGCATTTCCAATGATTGTCGGAGAAACACAAGCCACTTGTTTTGAAATGGCCAAAGCGTTTGCAGCTATATGGAAACACAAAGACCCTTTGGCAATAGAAGAAAGGATGAAAGAACTTCACAGTTTTACAGCTGGAAATTACACTGCTAAAAGTGCTTTTGACATGGCCTTGTTCGACATTGCATCTAAGCAAGCTGGTTTACCCCTTTACCGCTATTTAGGAGGAAGCTTACAACCCATAGAAAGTGATTTAACTATCGGGATAGATACGCCTGAATCAATGGCTTCACAAGCCATTGATTTTGTGAAGAAAGGAGTAAATATCATCAAAGTTAAATTGGGAAAAGATCCGCAAACAGATATAGAAAGGATTCGTCAGATAAGAGCTGTAATAGGTGATAAAGCCAAAATTAGAATAGATGCTAACCAGGGATGGAGTTTTGATGATGCGCTGTTAGCATTAACCCAATTAAAGCAATTTGACATAGAATTTTGCGAACAACCCATGCGTACCTGGGATGATGAATTATTACCAGCACTGAAAAAGCAATCACCAATAGCTATTATGGCCGATGAATCGGTTTATACTCATCGCGATGCAGAAAGATTAATCAGACAAAAAGCTTGTTCTTACATTAATATTAAATTTGCTAAAAGTGGGGGGATTTTAGAGGCTATTACAATTAATCAAGTAGCAGAAAAAAACAATATTCCTTGTATGATGGGGGGAATGTTAGAAAGCAGGGTAGCCCTAACAGCAAAAGTACATTTTGCAAGTGCGTTCTCAAACATACAATTTTATGATTTAGATACTTGTTTATTAGGACATCTTGAAGACCCTGTAATTGGTGGGGTAAAATTTTATGGTATGCACCTTCAACTCAATGAAGTGCCTGGTATTGGTGCTGATGTAGCGATAGAATATTTAAACAAATTGGAATCAATAACTATATAAGCGCATAAACTAAAATGCGTGACAAACACAATAAAACATGGTAAAAGACAAAAAAGTAAGTGAAAGTGTAACAATAATGAATGAATTGGTGTTGCCTAATGATACCAATTCATTTGGCAACTTAATGGGGGGCAGATTGATGTATTGGATGGATATTGCTGCTGCTATAGCTTCTAGTCGGCATTCCAATATACCCGTAATGACTGTTTCTGTAGATAATTTAAGCTTCAAATCCCCAATTAAACTAGGCAATGTGGTACATATTGAAGCCAAAGTATGCAGGGCATTTACAACTTCGATGGAAGTATATTTAAAAGTTTGGGGAGAGGATCTTTTGCATCAATATAAATATGAAAGCAATGAAGCCTTTTTTACATTTGTTGCATTAGATGAATCGGGGAAACCTACACCAGTTCCACAGGTAGTACCTGAAACAGATAAAGATAAGAAATTGTATGAAGGGGCTTTACGGAGAAGACAACTGCGATTAATTATGGCTGGGAAAATGAAGCCACATGATGCCAATGAGTTAAAAGCACTCTTTTTTAAAGAGGAGTAACAATTATACATTCATCAAATGCACAAAATGGTGTTTACTTTTAAGCATATAGGTTTTACTTTGCTCGATTGAATTCATCACTTGCTCTAAAATAGCTTCAACTGGCTGGGAATAATCAATTTGAAGTGGTTCTTTAAAACGAATAGATAATTTAGAACCCTTCTTTTTAAAAGACAATCCTGTTTTGTTAAAAGCTCTCCAAAATCCGTTAATAACAACTGGCACAACGATTGGTTGATTGTTTTTAATAATATGAGCGGTTCCTTTTCTACCAGGGGCAAAAGGCTTTGTAGTTCCTTGTGGAAAAGTAATTACCCAACTTCTTTTGAGTGCTTCGTCGATCTTTTGGGTATCCGACTCATCTCTATTTCTGTTAACATCTTTACCATCAGACCGCCAAGTACGTTTAATGGTTAAGGCACCGGCTAATTTAAACAACTTACTTACTAAGCTGCTATTCATGGTTTCTTCAGCAGCTACAAAATACACGTTAGTATAAGGTAGTAACAAATAATAAGGAAGGCCGAGTTTATTTTTCTTTCGCCATTTTATTGCAGAAAAAATTTGCAAGAAGGTGATTACATCGGCAAAATAGGTTTGGTGATTGCTTACGAACAATACATTACGACGAGGTAATTTTTCGATATGTTCGGTACCTTCAATCTTAATTTGATTGATAATAGTTAAACCTGGATAAGTGATTGCACCTACAACAGCATATACTAGTCCTCTAACAAATCCAAAATGTTTAATCTTATCAACTAATTTCATGTGATTACTTCAATTATTTTTCATTTACCACATGGAATTCGCTGAGGGTCTTTCCAATTGATAATCTACTTTTAATATGGCTCATTTTATTCAAGATTCCTTTGTAAGCATTGCAAAATAAGGAATGTAACCAATAAGAAAAATATTTATTTAATATTGATTCACTTAATTTCGAATTTTCATCAATAGTTTTGTACGCTAAATTTTTGATATGCCACTAAATAGTGTAATTTTTGATATTGATGGTTTATTAATAGACAGTGAGCCGCAATGGCAAAAAGCTGCAGAAGAAGTATTTCGGTTATATGGTGCTCAAATAACAACAGAACAATATAATACTAGCGTAGGATTAAGAACTAAGGAATTTATCCATTGGTGGTTTAGCTATTTTAAAATACCTCTTACTGAGGCAGAGAAAGCAGAACAAAAAATCGTTTCGCTGGTATTAGAAAAGATTGAAGCAAACGCAAGTATTTTGCCCGGAGTAGCATATGTATTCGATTTTTTTGCAAGAAAAAATTTTAAAATAGGGTTAGCCACATCCTCTCCTCAATCGGTAATTGATTTGGTAACTAAAATGGCGGGGATCGAACCTTATTTAACAGCAACAGCCTCTGCTGAGCATTTACCTTTCGGTAAGCCACACCCACAAGTGTACCTCAATTGTGCCGAAAAAATGAATAGCAGCCCCTTAGAATGTATTTGTTTTGAAGACTCCTTCAATGGTTTAATTGCTGCAAAAGCTGCAAGGATGAAATGTGTTGTAATTCCACATAATGCTGTTAGCAAGGAAAATAAATGGGGCGCTGCTGATCTAAAGCTATCGTCATTACAAAATTTTGGCGAACTACATTTCAATCTAATGAATGAATAAAAAAGCCTCTTTCATTTTCATGAAAGAGGCTTTATGTACAAATGAAAAAAAATTAGTTCTTAGTTTTTAAATTTGGATGCGGAGCAGGTACGGAATTTGGACCATCTTCAGTAGTACCTTGTAAGTCTACTGTATTAGGATCTCCATCTTGCGCATATACAAACAATAATCTGCTTTCTGCGATACCTTGTTTTTCAACTAAATATTTAATTACAGCATTTACTCTTTCCCAACTTTGTTGTTGAGCAGCCTTACTAGAAGCCCCATATCCTATAACTTTTACATTGCAAGAAGGTGCAGCTTTTAACTTTGCTGCTGCTGCTGCTAATACAGCTTGTGCATTATTATTTAATCTAACAGAACCTCTAAATTGAACACTAGGTAAAGCCCCAATAGCACAATCACCTGCATTGTGCGTATTCTTCATGTTAGACATCATGTCTTTAATTTCTTTGCAACACTCAGACTCAGGACAATTACCAATTCCATCATTATTAACTGGGAAACATTTTTGTTGTGTTAATAATTCTTTGTCTTTAAAATCTGGAACTCCATCACCATCAGAATCTTTAGATACCCCATGAGAATCAACAGGTGCGCCTTTTGGAGTATTTGGTTCAAGATCAAACTGATCTGTTACACCATCATTATCTGCATCTGGCAATACTTGTTTTGGTAATTTCATGTGACTAGGCGCATTCAACTCGTTGTACACATAATTGTTTGGATTGATCCAATTAAGTGGTTGTACTCTTTTGTTCTTGTTTCCAATGTTGATGTTTAGACGAACAGTAGTGAAACTATAAAAATCATTGCTATTGTCTTCTTTCCAAGCATCAAGGTAGTCGTAACCAGGAGCGCTAAAAATATATTTTTGCTCAACTGCTACATTTACACCGTCATTTAATTTAAATGCAATTCCTGTTCCAATATTTAATCCATTTAACAATGCCCAAGATTTTCTACCATTTACTTCTGTTCCGCCAAAAGCAGTTCCCAATAAACCTTTAGTAGTATTGGTCATGTTAGGAAGTTGACCATAAAAAATACTATACTGATCTGGTTGAGCCCCTAAAGCATCTTTATAAAACACACGAGTTCCAATTAAGCTATAACCAGCTAACAAATAAATATTGGTTTTTGGATTTCCTCTGTAGTGACTAACTGTATTCAAAGAGGCGATGATATCTAACCCTAAAATATAAGCTTGATTTTTATAGGCAACTTGACCAATACTTGCACCATAATTAGTAGGCGTACCAGAAGTAATCGCACCTGTTAAAGATCCTCTTAAAGAGAAAACATGTCCGAGCGATTTTCTTGCAGAGAGACTTCCAGTAAAGCCTATATTAGACTTTATATCACCAATTACAGAGCCTAAACCTGCTGCAATACCTAATTCCCATTGGCTCTTAGGCTTGGCCGGATAAGGAAACTGGTTGTTTAAATACTCATTGTACTGTGGGAGATTCTTTACTGCAACTTTTGAAGAATCTTTCCAATCCCAACCCCATTGAGATTGTGCAAATAACGACACTTGCATAAAAATAGCCAATGACGCTAACAAGAAATACTTTTTACTTCTCATAGTAATGATTAATTGATTTAACAAAATTTTATAATTTAAGCCCTGAAAACATATCACTTTTTAAATTAAAAACAAGACTGTTTAACAGGCAAATGGGAGGTTCTGTGCCTAATAGACCACAAATATATAAAAAACGCTGCTTATTTACAACTATTTTGAGCTG
Organism: Sphingobacteriia bacterium; assembly: GCA_947452295.1. Taxonomy (GTDB): domain Bacteria; phylum Bacteroidota; class Bacteroidia; order Chitinophagales; family Chitinophagaceae; genus Sediminibacterium. Next base: position 15,825 of record CANGCK010000040.1, on the reverse strand, counting down.
AACAAGCATATATTGCAGCATAATTAAAACATGGATTTAGCAAAAAAAATATTAGAAAAGGAATTAAGTCAATTTGAAATTCATTTTAGAGAAGCGGTAAAAAGTAGGGTTGCTTTACTAGACCGTATCATGCAATACATTGTTAAAAGAAAAGGCAAGCAACTTAGGCCAATGTTTGTATTACTTAGTGCTAAGTTGGGTGGTGAAATAACCGAAGGTACATACAGGGCAGCCTCATTAGTAGAGCTTTTACATACTGCAACATTGGTACACGATGATGTAGTAGATGAATCGATGGAGCGAAGGGGCTTCTTTTCTATAAATGCATTATGGAAAAATAAAATTGCGGTATTAGTTGGAGACTACCTCTTATCGAAAGGACTGTTACTTTCATTAAATAATAAGGACCACGAAGTTTTACGCATTCTTTCAGAAGCAGTTAGACAAATGAGTGAAGGCGAGTTACTGCAAATTGAAAAATCAAGAAACTTGAATCTTAGTGAAACAGTTTATTATGAAATAATTAATGGCAAAACGGCTTCATTATTGTCTTCTGCCTGTGCTGCGGGGGCAGTTAGTACCTTTGATGATTCATTTTCGGTAGAAAAGATGGGATTGTTTGGCCATAATGTTGGTATGGCTTTTCAAATAAAAGATGATTTATTCGACTATACTAGCATGGATATTGGTAAACCTACAGGCAATGACATCAAAGAAAAAAAACTAACCCTACCGCTAATTTATACGCTCAATAATTGCCCGGCTGATGTAAAGCGAAAAATCATTTACATCATTAAAAACCAAAATACCGATAAAGAAAAAGTAGCTGAGGTAATTGATTTAGTAGAACAATATGGTGGCATTGACTACGCTACAAATAAAATGAATGAATTTAGAGACGAAGCTTTAGCTATCTTACATGAATTTCCGGAAACGCCAGTAAGAGCTGCTTTAGAAGAGCTAGTTCGATATACAACTGATAGAAGATACTAATGCAAAAAAAATGGCATACACTCATAGTAGATGAACAGAAAGCAGCTGCATTACATGAGTCATTAAAAATTAATAAAACACTTTGTAAATTACTTGTTCAAAGAGGAATTGAAACCTACGAACAAGCTGAGTTCTTTTTTCGTCCATCACTAAACGATTTACACAGCCCATGGTTAATGAAAGACATGCGTAAAGCTGTAGATAGAATTGTTACTGCCATTCAAAATAAAGAACCAATCCTTATATATGGAGATTATGATGTGGATGGAACAACTGCAGTTGCAAGTATGTACCAATATTTATTAGCATTGCATGAACCAATTGATTTTTACATTCCCCATCGGTACAAAGAAGGTTATGGGATTTCAAAAGCCGGTATTGATTTTGCAAAAGATCAAGGTTTTAGTCTTATCATTTCTCTCGATTGTGGAATAAAATCAGCCGAACTGATAGCATATGCGCAAACATTGGGAATAGATTTTATTGTATGTGACCATCATTTACCCGATCATATTTTACCACCAGCAATAGCCATACTCAATCCCAAACAAATTGATTGTCCTTACCCTTTTAAAGAATTGTGTGGATGTGGCGTAGGATTTAAACTGATGATGGCCTTAAGTGATCATTTTAATTTGCATGCAGATAGTTACTTACAATACATAGATCTCGCAGCTATTGCAATTGCAGCTGACATTGTTCCCGTAAGTGATGAAAATAGGATCCTGGCTTTTTATGGTATAGAAAAAGTAAACACAAATCCATCTACCGGTATAAAAGCATTGCTTGAATTAGCTGCTGTAAAACGAAAAATGAATTTATCTAGTTTGGTTTTTGTAATAGCCCCTAGAATTAATGCAGCAGGCCGAATGGACGATGCCCGAAAAGCCGTATTGTTATTTGTAGAAGGAGATGAAGGAAAAGCAATGGAATATGCTAAGATGTTGCACAGCGATAATTCAAATCGCAGAGAAGCCGATAGTAGCATAACGGAAGAAGCACTAGCAATTTTAGAAATGTCGCCAGACAATCATTTAAAAAAATCAACAGTAATTTACCAAGCGCATTGGCACAAAGGAGTGGTTGGAATTGTTGCAAGCAGATTAATTGATACGTATTATCGCCCCACAGTTGTACTAACACAAAGTGGTGATTACGCAGCAGGAAGTGCACGCAGTGTGCATGGTTTTAATTTATACGAAGCTGTTCATGCATGCAAAGAACACCTATTAGGTTATGGTGGGCATTTTGCCGCAGCAGGTATGACCCTCGACATTGCCAATATCGAATCTTTTGCCGCAGCCTTTGAAAAAGAAGTAAGTGCTAGAATTACACCTGATCAACTAATTCCAATCATTACAATAGATGCTGAAATAATGTTTAATGAAATTAGTTCGACTTTTTATAGAATATTAAACCGAATGGAACCTTTTGGACCGGAAAATATGCGACCAGTTTTTATTGCAAAAGATATAAGAGATACTGGTTTTTCTAGAATTGTAAAGGAACAGCACATTAAATTTTCTGTAAAACAAAACAATATCAGCTTTAGTGGTATAGGGTTTAATATGGCAGATAAATTCTCTCTCCTAGAAAACAAACAACCAGTTGATTTGGTTTTTACAATAGACGAAAATGAATTCCAAGGAAACATTTCATTGCAATTGAAAGTAATTGATATGAGGTTTGCAGAGTAAAGACTTAGAATATGTTTAATCTCTAGATTACTTAAATTTATTTTATAAAGTACACAAAAAAGGATGCAATATTTCTTTGCATCCTTTTTTGAAATTCAATCCCAATTCTTTCCTTCAACAAAATAGTTTTATTCATTGGTATAAATTCATCGACATCGCGTCATCACTTTTGAATTTTTACTTTTGAATTTTAAATTTCTACCCCATCATTTCCACACTTCTATTGATAAAATTGGTTAGTTCAGTACCTTTTAATAACCCTTGTGATAAGAGTGCAAGGTCGGCTAAATTGCGAACTTGTTTTGCTTTCTTGTCATCATTGCTTTCTTTCAACAATGTTTGATATATAGGATGATTACCATTAACGGTTAAAGTTACTTCATCGGGCATTTGAGCATAAAATGCTGTCATGCCGCCACCTACTGCTCCCATATCTTTCATTCTTCGCATGAATTCTGGTCGAGTTGCTACTACTGGGGGTGTTTCAACATTTAACCCCTTCACTTCTGTTGTTACATTTAGCTCAGGAATTTGTAAAGTAAAAAGTTCCTTTAATTTCTCGGCTTCTTCTTTACTTAGTACAGTTTCATTAGCTTCTTGTTTATCGATAAGGTTGTCAACAATATCTGCATCTACCCTCACAAACGTTACATTTTCCCACTTCATTTCCATGGTGTTTAAAAATGCAGCGTCTACCAATGTCTCCATTTTAACAACTGTATACCCTTTTGATGTACAAGCCTGTATGTAAGCGTCTTGTTGAACCGGATTAGTAGTATATAAAATGACTTGTTTGCCCTCTTTATTCTTTTGCAAGGTTTCAGTAGCCATTTTATATTCTTCCAATGTATAGAATTTTTTATTGGTATCTTCTAACACTAAAAACTTATTGGCTTTTTCTAAAAACTTATCATCGGTCATCATACCATACTTAACAAACAAGCCTAAGCTTTCCCATTTTTCTTCAAATGCCGTTCTCTCATTTTTAAATATTTCTTCTAATTTATCGGCTACTTTTTTGGTAATATGCGCGTTAATTTTCTTTACATTAGGATCACCTTGTAAATAGCTTCTACTCACATTTAACGGAATATCCGGACTGTCTATCACACCATGCAATAGCATTAAAAATTCAGGTACAATGTCTTTAACCTCATCAGTAACAAATACTTGGTTGCTGTATAATTGAATTTTATCTTTTTGAATTTCATAGCTCTGCTTAATTTTAGGGAAGTATAATACCCCTGTTAAATTAAACGGATAATCTACATTTAAATGAATCCAAAATAGTGGCGTTTCTCCAAAAGGATATAATTCTCTATAAAAGTTTTCGTAATCTTCTTTAGTAAGATCACTCGGCTTTTTAACCCAAATAGGATTGGTATTATTGATAGATTTTTCTGCCTCCTCTTCCTTTTTTGTTTCCGCTGCTACATCGTTAAAGAAAATGGGGATAGGCAAAAATTTACAGAATTTTTCTAGGATCCCTTTTAACTTACCCGCTTCTAAAAATTCTGCACTTTCTTCATTTACATGCAAAATGATTTTAGTTCCACGTTGCTTTTTTTCCACTTCATACAGCTCAAATTCAGGACTTCCATCACAACTCCAATAAACTGTTGGCGCCTCATTATTATAGCTTTGTGAAATCACTTCTACCCTTTCAGCCACCATAAAAGCGCTATAGAAACCCAATCCAAAATGACCTATGATGCTTGCATCTTTGTACTTTGTAACAAATTCCTCTGCACCACTAAATGCCACTTGATTTAAGTATTTATCTACTTCTTCCTTACTCATACCCACACCACAATCTTCGATAGTAATGGTTTTTTCTTTAGCATCCAGCGTTACATCTATTCTCAAATCCCCTAGTTCACCTTTGGCTTCTCCTATTGATGAAAGGGTTTTAATTTTTTGCGTAGCATCTGTGGCATTACTGACTAATTCACGAAGAAAAATTTCATGATCACTGTAAAGAAATTTCTTAATAATGGGAAATATGTTTTCCGTTTGTACACGTATCTGTCCTTTTTGCATATGCAATTCTTTTTTTGAAGCCTACTTCAAAGAAAGTACCAATAGGAAAATTGCTGACAGTATGTCAAATACTTTGCAAATAATTCACCACAATCGTAATTTTTGACAGCCAAAATCAGTTCCCCATAACTTTAATTTCATCAATTTGAAAAGTAGTTGTTTTTTTGTTGATGGTACTTGGCACATCACTCCCATCATATTTAAAAGCAATATGCACATTGCCACTGTAATTGTTTAGGCTGATGTTGCCGGAGCTGATCCATTTAGAAGCAATTCCACTAACTGACCCCTTTGCAATTACCGATTTTAATAAAGTCCATTTAGCTTTCCATGGAAAGACGCCTCCATCAAAATTAGTGGAAATATATACTTGTAAGGAAGCACCATTATCAAAAGCATCCTTCGTTAAAAAACTGAATTGTTCGTTGGCGGTTGCATTTAAGTTAATTGAAGGAAGAATTAACCAGGACACAACACTAGATTGATTTGTGGCGAATGCGCTTATAGTAGCGTATCGATTAGTGGCAGCCATTTGACCACCAAATAACTGTCCCCCAGCTTCTGCCAGATTTTTCCACCCATTGATTAGTAAATTGTTGCCAACTGGAATCGATTCGAAATCATCATAAAATAATTGTCTAGAACCATTGCCCGAACACCTTAACCCATCCATATTTACATCAAACGTATCTCGGATTATTAATTGTTTTTGAGAACCAAAAATTGAATAAATGCCAGTAATTTTACCATTCCCCCTGGGTGTTTTGAGTGCGGCAAATGAGGCAAAGCCACTAGTTCTTAAATACAAACTTCCACCATTGCAAATACGCAAAGTATGGTTTACAGTTACTTTGTTGATCACATCTGCAAAAGGCTTCGCGGTATCACTCGCAGCAAACTCAACAGAATCGATTGTAATTAATCTACTTTGCAAACTGTCTTTTAATTCTCCAAAATGAACCAACAAGGGCTCAGGCAATTTTTCAACTAACCCATGTACAAATATTTTAGTAAACAGTGGCGTAGGAATTGGCAATAATTCAGGATAAGCGGGGTCGGTTTTATCAATTGCACCACCCAGTTGAAGCATACCACCATACTCACCTAACCACAAACCATTCAAGCGTATAAATATTCTTTTTCCCAACGGAAAATCAGCCGCCAAGCCAAAAGCATCCATCCTAATAGTTAGTGCAGCAGTACTGTCTTGTATTACAATTGTTTTATAAAAATTATCAGTTGCATCATTTGCCGTTACTATACCAGTAATGATTTGATTGTCGCTTAATTTTTCAGTATTACCAGGAATATGGCCCTCGCGCAATTCGCGGATACTTTCAGTAGGATGTAATTTGTTACCGTTATATGTTTCAGGCTGATCAAATTTTTTCAAACAGCCCAAAAATCCGATAAAAAAACAAAATAAGCTGTAAGCATAAATTAATTTTTTGTAATACAAGCGCATGTATTTTCGTTTTTTGTGTTTTGAATATTGATTATATAATGTTTAATTTTTATAGTCGAAATCGAATCGTTAATGAATAGTTGAGTCCCTGGCTATAATAATATTTAGTGGGAAACTTATCTAAATTTCCATTGGCTACATCATATCTAAGCTGTTCATAGCCGCCAGTTTTAAATGATTGATTGAATAAATTTCCTACACTTAAAAAAAATTGCAATGATTTATATGTGCCGGATTTTGTTTTTCCAATACCCATTGAATATGCAGCTGAAAGATCTGTTACAAATACATCCGGCAATTTTTCCGGATTAGTTATAGTGCCAATATTTATATCTGTTGGCACATTACTCATAGCATCATATGTACGTCGAATGGGATTAAAAGACACCCAATAATCAGTTAAATAATTACCTGTAATACTGAATAGTAAATTAGTTGGGGTTTGATAAGTGAACCCTACATGATAAGCCCTTTGAGGAGTTCCCGGCACCGGAAAATTTTTAGTATATACCACTCCTTGTTCACTAATATAATCTTGATTGTCGATCGTTATATTATAAGTTTGCCTACTTGTATAAACATACTTTCCTAAAGCAATTGCCGAATTTAATCTCCACCGGGCATTTAATTGAATTTCAGTTGCAATTTCTGTTCCAATATGCAATTGATTGATATCACCTATTGCATAATTAACCAAGCTTTGATAGCCATCATGATAAAAGCTCATCAAACTTATACCATTTGAAAAAATTGCTGCATAACTGTTTAATCTAAATCGAACCAAAGGTGCGTTTAAAATATATCCAACATCTACACTTACTACTTTTTCATTGGTGCTGTTTGGGTGGCGAGCGTCTCGTGTTCGAGGTGATAGATAATAATTATTGATAAATGGAGGTTTATTCATCCATCCTGCATTCATATAGATATAATTTCGTCCATTATATTTATATGTTGCACCTGCTTTAAGAGCAACACTATTAAACCGATCTGTACTTGATTTTCCAAACGAGTTCAAAGGAAATAGCCCGTTTCGCACATTTCCTATGCGATAATTGCTTGCGGTAGAAACTTCAATTCCGGCAAAATAATCAACTCGATTGGTTTGAAAATTTAGCTGTGAGGAGCCAGTTAACTTTTGCAATATCATACTATAATCATACCCAAAAGCATCACCAACAAAAAGTATGCGATTGGGTACATTTACATCATTTTGTAAAGCGTCAGTTCCAATAGTTTGATCATCTGCAAACTGGTTCCAATTTACATAAAAGTCGCCTCCCAATAAATCATTCACGCGTTTAAAATACCTTACACTTTGCCGTTGGTACTGCACATTTGCAGAAAAAGTACATCGTTCAGTTATCTGTTGATTTAAACTACTAGCAAACATTATTTTATTGTGTTGTTCTACCCTATCTTCTACAATATATTTAGATCTTTTGCCACTCATGCTATTTGCTGCAATTCCATTCGCCTCATTAATCACTTCAAAACTATTTTGATTTACCTGGTAAAATCTATTCCAATTAATTTGCAACAATTCAGGCTGATCAACATATAATTGATGAATAGTTGCTTGCAACACACTATCTGTTTGGAAAGTAGGTAAGTAACGATAATAATCAGGACGGGGGTCGGGCGCCTTGTACCAATCTATTCCAGTAATAATTTTTTGTCCCATCGAGTATCCAAATGTAGTAGCGATTTTTATTTCATCATTTATAGTGTATTCGTGAGACAGCATTAATAAAGGATAATGAAGTGTTTGCATGTTTGCATTACGTTTTTGCTGCTGTTGAATTCCCCAATTAGGATTGTAGTTATCAGATTGAGCCAATTGGTGCACAAATTGTGTAACAGCAGAAGCCCTACTATTGGTAACGAACGAACCCATTAAAGAGAGCGACAAAAGGTGTTCATTTATTTTTTTATCGATAGCAAAAAAATAAGCTGGTGCAGCATAATAACTACCCGGCATTACGCTATTATTCCCATATCGATAGCTGAATTGAAAAGCAAGTGCCCATCCATTTTTATTTAAAGGCAGTACTTTAGTAAATGCTAATTTATATTGATAATTTCTATTTGAAAATGCACTAGTTAATGTTGTTTGAGGTCTTAAATGAGCTGCCTTTAAATCTATATAACTTGCTGTGCCAAATGCGCCAAATGAAAGGTTATTTTCTTTTAATCCGATTACAGAAATTGTATTATTCATCACTTCATTGAGTCCACTCCAACTGCTCCATGGCGCTATGCCGTCCGTTAACTGGTTCATGGGTAACCCATTCAAAAATACCTGTGTAAAAGAGGGCGAAAACCCTTTAGGTTTAAATCTTCTAACACCAAAATGAAAAGCTGCTGTATTAGCAAACAAGTCTCTACTGGCATTAAGTACTGAGGGGACGTACAATTGTGTAGTATTACCTTCTTCTTCTTCATTTGACGAGGCAGTCAATTCGTTTTCATTCGTTGATTTCAACAAATTCATCACCTCACTACTATCTAAGAAAACATTCTTAATTTTTTTCTGAACAGCAATAGACTGAGCATTTGCAATACTAGTGTTTAGCAAAAAAAATAACGACATTAAAATTGACCGCATACCATTGAATAAAATGCGGAATTACAAACAGTGTAAAAATAATAGACGAAAACCATTACTCCGTAAGAATTAAAAAAAATTCGGCAAACACGATAAATAATACCGTTAAAACACGGTAAAGAATTGCGGCTAATACTTGATTGTTTCTTTGCCATTAAAATAGCTTTAAGAAAAATAATGTTTTATGTTTTTAATATATTGCTTAGTGTTTATTTTCCACTATACTTCTCCGATTAAAAAACAAAAAATAGTCGTAGCATTTTACAACCTAGAAAATTTTTATGACACAATAGATAATCCGATGGTGTTGGATGATGAGTTTACCCCTGCAGGTGATAAGCGATATAACTCAGATATATACAGGGATAAAATATTTAAACTAGCGAGTGTATTATCAGCAATAGGAACAAATTATTCGGCACAAGGGCCTGCAATAATTGGTGTTGCTGAAATCGAAAACGATACAGTATTATATGATTTAACTCGACATTTTTTATTGAGCAATCGGAAATTAAAATTCATTCATTTTGATTCGAGGGATGCCAGAGGCGTAGATGTAGCTTTATTTTATCAGCCAACATTGTTTTTACCTCAAACGGCTTTTCCAATAAAAGTTACTCTTCCTGGCAAAAGTAAAGCGGCAAGTACTACAAGGGATATTTTATATGTAAAAGGTTTCTTAGGCGGCGAGCAGGTACATGTATTTGTAAATCATTGGCCCAGCAGAAGGGGTGGAGAAGAGCGAAGTGAGCCAGCTAGAGAAGCTGCAGCGGCGGTTTGTAAAAAAATGGTCGATTCAATAAGACTGCAATTACCAGATGCTAAACTTATTGTAATGGGTGATTTAAATGACAATCCAACAGATAAAAGTATTCGTAAAACATTAAATGCTATTGGAACTTATCCGCCCATTAGTAAAGACCAATTTTATAATCCCTGGGTAAACCATTACAATAAGGGCATGGGTACATTAGCCAATAAAGATGTTTGGGGATTATTTGACCAAATATTAGTTTCTGCAACATTTACCGACAGTTTAATGGAAGGATGGCATTACTATCAATCATACATATTTTCATTACCATTTATGAAAGAAACATCGGGAAGATTTAAGGGATATCCTATGAGAACCTGGGAGGGGAATAACTACAGAGGAGGATTTAGTGATCATTTCCCTACTTATATTGTATTAGAAAAATAAACAACATAAATAAGTAAATATTAATATAAAGCCTACAAACAGTAGGAAAAGCAAAAAATATCGACAATAATCGTAATAAAATAAGTTCAAATCCTTACCTTTGCAGCCCCAAATCTGTTTTGGCAGATTTTCCGCTTGCGGGATCCACTGGGAAAAAACCAATTTTTAACCAAAAAAATTCAAGTAATGAACAATTACGAATTGATGGTGATTTTCACTCCGGTTCTTTCTGACGAAGATTTTAAATCTTCACAGAAGAAGTTTCAAGACTTCATCACTGAAAATGGTGGAGCTATTGTACACAGTAACCCATGGGGTTTAAAATCACTTGCATACCCAATCCAGAAAAAAACAACTGGTATATACTGGGTAGTAGAATTTACCGGACCTTCAGATATCAATGAAAAGTTGAAGATCCAATTATTACGTGATGAGCAAGTTATGCGTCACATGATTACCCGTCTCGATAAATACGCCGTCGAGTACAATTACACCAAGCGTAATGGCGGATTCCCTAAACTTGATAAAACCGAAGCATAGTCATGGCAAAGAATGAAATAAAATACCTTACCGCGATTAAGCAAGAGAAGCCAAAGAAAAAATTCTGCCGCTTTAAAAAATACGGTATTAAGTATGTAGATTACAAAGACATTGATTTCTTGAAGAAATTTGTTAATGAGCAAGGTAAATTATTGCCACGTCGTTTAACAGGTAATTCTTTAAAGTATCAGCGTAAAGTAACAGAAGCAGTTAAAAAGGCACGTCAGATGTCATTGATGCCATTTGTTACTGACTTATACAAATAAACAATTAGTTAACCATCCCTAACCCCGTAAACGCGGGAGGACAGTCAAATCAACCAACATTGATTGGGCGCTGGGACTAAAAAAGAACAAAATGCAAGTAATTTTAATTCAGGATGTAGATAATTTGGGTGGTAGAAATGAGTTAGTAACTGTTAAAAACGGATATGCTCGTAACTATTTGATTCCTCAAAAATTTGCTGTAGAAGCAAATCCTTCGAATTTAAAGCAATTAGAAGAGCAATTAAAAGTAAAAGCGAAGAAAGAAGCTGCTATGTTAGCTGAAATCAACAAAGTAATCGAGGTATTAAAATCTTCAGCTGTTAAGTTAGGCGCTAAGACAGGTACCAGCGGTAAGATCTTTGGTGCGGTTACTTCTTTACAAATTTCACGTGCTATTCGTGATCAAAAAGGTTACGAAATAGATCGTAAGCGTATTACCATTTCAGAAGAAATCAAAGAATTGGGTACCTACAAGGCTACCATTGATTTTGGCAACGGAAAAGGCACTGAAATAGACTTTGAAGTAGTAGCTGAATAGTTATTTTATGCAAAATTTTCAAAAAAACCTGTCCAATTTGGCAGGTTTTTTTGGTTTTTACCGAAAACCCCTATCTTTATAACTCCAAACGCAGAAGTTCCAGTTCTCAGAACGTTTTTACGTAAATGGTTCAGGGTTTTTGGTTACTGATTTCGCTTTGGTTTTGATCACTTAATTTTCAAAAAAATGAACATTTACGTTGGAAATCTGAACTGGAACATGTCTAGTGAAGACCTGCAAAATCTGTTTACCCCATTTGGTGAAGTAAGCAGCGCAAAAATCGTTACCGACAAATTTAACAACGACCGTAGCAAAGGCTTTGGTTTCGTTGAAATGCCTGATGATGAAGCGGCTCGCGCTGCTATCGCAGGTTTACATGACACAGATGTTATGGAACGCAAAATTGTAGTAAACGAATCAACCCCACGCCCTGAAGGCGAAAGAGGCAGCTTTAAGAAGAAGCCTTATGGTGGTGGTGGTGGAAACCGCGGTGGCGGTGGATATGGTGGTGGTGGAAATCGCGGTGGCGGTGGATACGGTGGCGGAAATCGCGATCGTGGAAACGGCGGCGGCGGTGGATACAACAGATATTAATCCATTTACCTTGCAGTAATTTAAAAGTCTGTTCTGAGTTTAACTTAGAACAGACTTTTTTCTTTAATCAATTTCTTTTAAATATTTTTCTTTGATGAACTCCAGCCAAAAAATAGTATCACCTATTGCCGGATGTATGCGATGGGGAAAGTGGGGCGCCAACTTTAATACCAAAGCTTATCGGCAAATGATTGACACTTGTATTGAAATTGGCATCCACAGTTTCGATCATGCTGATATATACGGCGATTATACTACTGAAGAAGAATTTGGTGCAGCTTTAAAAGAAAATAATGCTATTCGCGGGAATATTAAATTGATTTCCAAATGTGGAATTCAAATGGTATGCAATAATCGGCCATCTCACTCTATAAAATCCTATAATACTAGTAAAAAACATATTGTCGAATCGGTAAACCGCTCTTTACAAAATTTTGGGACAGACTATTTAGATGTGCTACTTATACATCGTCCCGATCCATTAATGAATCCGGTAGAAATTGCAGCTGCCATAGAAGAATTAAAAGCTGCCGGAAAAATACTTGAATTTGGTGTTTCTAACTTTTTTCCACACCAAGTTAATATGTTGAAAAAAAATACACCTATCCAATATAATCAAATAGAGTTATCTATTATTTGCTTATCGCCTTTCACCAATGGAGTGTTGGACAACTGCATTGAACACGACATTGTACCAATGGCATGGGCTCCATTAGGAGGTACATTACTTACAGATGACTTGCATCCTCATTTTAGAAGTATTACACAAACTGCAATGGAATTAGCAAAAAAATATGCTACTGGCATGAATGAAATATTATTGGCCTTTTTGCACACGCACCCTTCCGGAGTAGTTACTGTAATAGGCACTACTAAACCGGAAAGGTTGGTACAAGCAAAAAAAGCAAGTAATATTAAACTAGCCAGCGAAGACTGGTTTAGCTTATTAAAAGCTGCTACAGGAGAAGATATAGCTTAATTATTCACTTATCGCTGCAATACCCGGCAATACTTTTCCTTCAAAGTATTCTAGCATAGCGCCACCTCCTGTACTAACATAGCTGACTTTACTAGAAAAGCCAAACTGGTTTACTGCAGCTACGCTATCGCCACCACCTACTAAACTAAATGCTCCATTAGCAGTAGCTTCTGCAACTGCAATGGCAATTGTTTTAGTGCCGTTTTGAAATTTTTCCATTTCAAAAACGCCCATTGGGCCATTCCATAAAATTGTTTTAGAGCGAAGTATTACATTTTTAAATTGTTCACAAGCATCTGGGCCAACATCTAAACCCATCCAGCCATCGGGTATAGAGTTAGACAAAGCAACTTTGGTATTTGCATCGGCAGCAAAATTATCTGCAACTATACTATCGGAAGGCAAATGTATTTGAACACCTTTTTCAGCAGCTTTCTTTAAAATTTCCAATGCTGTATCTAAACGATCATCTTCACATAGACTTTTTCCAATTTGTCCGCCTTGCGCTTTCATAAAAGTATACGCCATACCTCCACCAATAATAATATCAGTTGCTCTTTCCAATAAGTTTTCGATGATTAAAATTTTATCGCTCACTTTAGCGCCGCCAATAATTGCTGTAAAAGGTTTTTCAGCTTTATTCAATACATTTTCAGCAGCTTTAACCTCACCTTCCATTAAAAGGCCAAACATTTTTTTGCCTTTTTCAAAGAACTGAGCAATTACAGCTGTTGAAGCATGCGCTCTGTGTGCAGTACCAAAAGCATCATTTACATAAACGGTACCTAATTGACTAAGCTTTTGAGCAAATGTAGCATCTCCCTTTTCTTCTTCTTTATAAAAGCGAAGATTTTCTAACAACAATACTTCACCAGATTGCAAAGCAGCAGATTTAGTTAGCGCTTCATCACCAATACAATCATTTGCAAACTGAACAATAGTTTCAGTTTCCATTGCAGTTGAAATTAAGTTTTGCAAATGACCTACAATATGTATTAAAGAACTCTTTGTTTCTGGTCCTTCTTTGGGTCTTCCTAAATGACTCATTAATATCACACTACCGCCATCTTTTAAAATTTTTTGAATGGTTGGGATAGCTGCTCTCATTCTATTATCATCGCCAATAGCATAGGTTTGTTTGTCTAATGGCACATTAAAATCAACACGAATAAGTGCTTTTTGATCTTTAAAATTATACGTTGAAAATAAACTCATAGTCTAAAATTTTATTAGTTAGCAATTTATAAAAAACACTAACAAAAATGCCGGCAAAAAACCGGCATTTTGTTTACAATATTCCTCGAAATTATTTACTGATTAATCCTGCAAAATAATTTACTGTTCTTACCAACTGACTAACATAGCTCATTTCGTTGTCGTACCAGCTTACTGTTTTCACCATTTGAGTATCTCCTACAGTCATCACTTTAGTTTGAGTAGCATCGTACAAAGAGCCAAAATTAATACCAATGATATCGCTGCTTACAATTTCATCTTCTGTATAACCGAAGCTTTCATTGCTAGCTGCTTTCATTGCTGCATTGATTTCTTCAGCAGTAACTTTTTTATTTAAGATGGTTGTTAATTCTGTTAAAGACCCTGTAATAGTAGGTACACGTTGTGCGCTACCATCTAATTTGCCTTTTAGTTCAGGAAGGACTAAGCCAATAGCTTTAGCTGCTCCAGTACTATTTGGTACAATATTCGCTGCAGCAGCTCTTGCTCTTCTTAAATCACCTTTAGGATGTGGGGCATCTAATGTATTTTGGTCGTTGGTATACGCATGAATGGTAGTCATAATACCAGTTATAATACCATATTGATCGTTCAATACTTTAGCCATAGGTGCCAAGCAATTAGTAGTACATGAAGCACAAGAAATAATTGTTTCAGAACCATCTAAAATATTATGGTTTACATTGAATACTACGGTTTTTAAATCACCTGTTGCTGGCGCAGAAATAACCACACGCTTTGCACCTGCAGCAATATGTGCTTCAGCTTTATCCTTATCTGTAAAGAATCCTGTTGATTCAATTACCACATCTACATTATGTGCACCCCATGGAATTTGAGCTGGGTCTCTTTGAGCATAAATTTTTACAGTTTCGCCATTAACTACAATCGAATCATCAGTTGAAGTAACAGTAGCATCGAAACGACCTTGAGCACTATCATATTTCAATAGATGGGCTAATACTTTAGGACTTGTTAAGTCATTGATAGCTACTACATCAATTCCTTTCATATTATAAATCTGACGGAAAACTAGTCTACCGATTCTACCAAAGCCATTGATGGCCACTTTTACTGTACTCATTGAATGCTGTTTTAAATGATATATTCTTTGTTTGCTCCGCAAATTTAAAGTTTCTTCAGAGAAATTGTAAAGTTTATCTAATAAAGTATAAAAAAAGTTTGGTTGAATTGTTATTCACCCTTATTTTTGCATCCCGATTGACAGAAAAGTGTCTTCAAACAGACGGCCGGTTCGTCTATCGGCTAGGACAGCCCCCTTTCACGGGGCAAAGACGGGTTCGATTCCCGTACCGGCTACGAAAAAAGCTACTTAGTAATAAGTAGCTTTTTTTATGCCCTAAAACTAAATTATAGCTAATGATATAAGAACCACAATTACACCACCACCGATAACATTAAGTTGCCCATAAAAAAGAGACGACATATATTATGACGTCTCTTTTTTATGAATTTTCAATTAATAATTATCCACTATCAATTACCCATTTTCAATTATCAATTGCTATCGGTACAACCTCACTTCTACCCTTCTGTTTTTCCAGCCATCTACTGCATCATCATCGGCTTCGGTGGCTGGTTTCCTACTGCCATACCCTACCGATTTTATGCGTGATGGATCGATGTTGTAACTGATGAAATAATTCT